>NZ_JAIWJZ010000011.1:0-187455 GCF_020216105.1 Enterobacter sp. K16B | reverse complement strand
TTCATTTTCCTGAAACAACCTTCGTCGCTTTCGGTAAAAAAATTACTGAGGATCCCTCAGCCCACAGGGAGAGAGAAAAAACACCGCACAAAATTCACTATCCTTTCCCGCTTTTTATCTAAAAACGAATGGTTATTAGCGATTCATTTTAATTCCTTTATCAAAATTCCTCCGCCGGAAATACTGCCCTCATAACAACAAGGGGAGCAGGCATTATGGCAATTTCATCGCGAATCACACTACTCGGCGCCCTGGCGCTGTGGGCATTTCAGGCGCAGGCGGTGGACGTCACCGTCGCGTATCAAACCTCTGCGGAACCGGCGAAAGTCGCGCAGGCGGATAACACCTTTGCCAAAGAGAGCGGCGCAAAAGTTGACTGGCGTAAGTTCGACAGCGGGGCGGCCGTGGTGCGCGCGCTGGCGTCCGGCGATGTGCAGATCGGCAATATCGGATCCAGCCCGCTGGCGGTCGCGGCCAGCCAGCAGGTACCGATTGAGGTGTTCCTGCTGGCGTCACAGCTCGGTAACTCCGAAGCGCTGGTGGTGAAGAAAAACATCACCAAACCGGAAGATCTGATCGGCAAGCGTATCGCCGTGCCGTTTATCTCCACCACTCACTACAGCCTGCTGGCGGCGCTCAAACACTGGGGCATCAAACCGGGTCAGGTACAAATTATCAACCTGCAGCCGCCGGCCATTATCGCGGCCTGGCAGCGCGGCGATATTGACGGGGCTTACGTCTGGGCACCGGCCGTGAACGAGCTGGAAAAAGAGGGCACCGTGCTGACCGACTCCGAAAAAGTGGGCCAGTGGGGCGCGCCAACCCTCGACGTATGGGTCGTGCGTAAAGACTTCGCTGAGAAGCATCCTGAGGTGGTGAAGGCCTTTGCCAAAAGCGCCATTGACGCCCAGCAGCCCTACATCAGCAACCCGGATGAGTGGCTGAAGCAGCCCGCCAACCTGGAAAAACTCTCCCGCCTGAGCGGCGTGCCGGAAGCGGACGTGCCGGGGCTGGTGAAGGGTAATACCTATCTGACCCCCGCGCAGCAGGTACAACAGCTGACCGGGCCGGTAAACAAAGCGATTGTGGATACGGCCACCTTCCTGAAAGAGCAGGGCAAAGTGCCTGCTGTGGCGACGGATTACAGCCAGTACGTGACCGACCGCTTTGTGAAATAAGGAGTCCGCCATGCTGAATATTACAAATCTGTCTGCCGATTACGGTGGTAAACCCGCGTTAGAAGAGATCAACCTGACGCTGGACAGCGGGGAGTTGCTGGTGGTGCTGGGTCCGTCCGGGTGCGGGAAAACCACGCTGCTGAATCTGATCGCCGGGTTTGTACCGTATCAGCATGGCACCATTCAACTGGAAGGCAAAAGGGTGGAGGGCCCGGGTGCCGAGCGCGGCGTGGTCTTTCAGAACGAAGGGCTGCTCCCCTGGCGCAACGTGCAGGAAAACGTGGCATTTGGGCTGCAGCTTGCGGGCGTCAGTCGTGAAAAAAGGCTGGCCATCGCGCGGGAGATGCTGAAAAAAGTGGGGCTCGAAGGGGCCGAAAAGCGGTTTATCTGGCAGCTTTCCGGCGGCCAGCGCCAGCGGGTCGGCATTGCCCGCGCGCTGGCGGCCAACCCGCAGCTGTTACTGCTGGATGAACCGTTCGGCGCGCTGGATGCGTTCACCCGGGAGCAGATGCAAACCCTGCTTTTACGCCTGTGGCATGAAACGGGCAAGCAGGTGCTGCTGATCACCCATGATATTGAAGAGGCGGTATTTATGGCCACCGAACTGGTGCTGCTATCACCGGGGCCGGGTCGCGTGCGGGAGCGCTTACCGCTGGATTTTGCCCGCCGCTACGTTGCGGGGGAACCCGTGCGCAGCATCAAATCCGATCCGCTGTTTATTGAACAGCGTGAATACGTCTTAAGCCGCGTGTTTGACGAACGGGAGGCTTTCTCATGAGCATTGTCTTCAGTGAAAAAACGCGCCGCACGCGCCTCAGCTTACGCTGGCCGTTCTCCCGCCAGATCACGCTCAGCGTGGGGACGTTGCTGGCGTTACTCGCGGTGTGGTGGCTGGTTGCCGCGCAGGCGTGGGTCAGCCCGCTGTTCCTGCCGCCGCCGGGACAGGTGCTGGCCAAACTGATTACCATCGCCGGGCCGCAGGGCTTTATGGATGCCACGCTCTGGCAGCATCTCGGTGCAAGCCTGACGCGTATTCTGGTGGCGCTGCTGGCGGCGGTGGTGCTGGGTATTCCGGTCGGCATCGCGATGGGGTTAAGCCCGACGGTGCGCGGCATTCTTGACCCGCTGATTGAGCTTTACCGCCCGGTGCCGCCGCTGGCGTATCTGCCGCTGATGGTGATCTGGTTTGGTATTGGTGAAACGTCAAAGATCCTGCTGATCTATCTGGCGATTTTTGCCCCGGTTGCCATGTCCGCTCTGGCGGGGGTGAAAAGCGCCCAGCAGGTAAGGATCCGCGCGGCGCAGTCGCTGGGCGCCAGCCGAACGCAGGTGCTGCTGTTCGTGATTTTACCGGGCGCGCTGCCTGAGATTTTAACCGGGTTACGCATTGGACTTGGCGTGGGCTGGTCAACGCTGGTGGCGGCTGAGCTGATCGCCGCCACGCGGGGATTAGGGTTTATGGTGCAGTCGGCGGGAGAGTTTCTGGCGACTGACGTGGTGCTGGCAGGGATCGCGGTGATCGCCGTGATCGCCTTCGGATTAGAACTGGGGCTGCGCGCGTTACAGCGCCGTCTGACGCCCTGGCATGGAGAAATACAATGAGTGAACGTCTGACCATTACCCCACTGGGGCCGTTTATTGGCGCGCAGGTGTCGGGCCTGGATGTAACCCGTCCCCTGAGCGATAACCAGTTCGAGCAGTTGTACCATGCGGTGCTGCGCCATCAGGTCGTATTCCTGCGTGAGCAGGCGATCACCCCGCAGCAGCAGCGTGCGCTGGCCCTGCGCTTTGGCGATCTGCATATTCATCCGGTTTATCCGCATGCCGAAGGGGTAGAGGAGATTATCGTCCTGGATACCCACAACGATAACCCGCCGGATAACGATAACTGGCATACCGATGTGACCTTTATCGAGACGCCACCGGCCGGGGCGATTCTGGCGGCGAAGCAGCTGCCGGAAACGGGAGGCGATACGCTGTGGACCAGCGGTATCGCGGCTTATGAGGCGCTGTCGGCACCGTTCCGGACGTTGCTGAGCGGCCTGCGGGCGGAGCATGACTTCAAAAAGTCGTTCCCGGAATACAAGTACCGGAAAACCGAGGCGGAGCATCAGCGCTGGCTGGAGGCGGTTGCGAAACATCCACCGCTGCTGCACCCGGTGGTGCGCACCCATCCGGTCACGGGCAAGCAGGCGCTGTTTGTGAACGAAGGGTTCACGACGCGCATTGTGGACGTGACGGAAAAAGAGAGTGAGGCGCTGTTAAGCTTCCTGTTCGCGCATATCACCAAACCGGAGTTCCAGGTGCGCTGGCGCTGGCAGGAGAACGATCTGGCAATCTGGGATAACCGCGTGACGCAGCACTATGCCAATGCAGACTATCTGCCCCAGCGGCGGATTATGCAGCGGGCGACGATTTTAGGGGATAAACCGTTTTACCGTGCATCTTGATCCCCTCACCCTAACCCTCTCCCCAAAGGGGAGAGGGGACTGCCATGTGCGGTTTTCACCCTCTCCCTTTTAGTGAGAGGGCTGGGGTGAGGGTATTAAATGCGCCTCAATATACCGCTGATAACGGTTCGCCTTGAGATAACACAAATCCACCAGCACCAGCCCATCGACGCAGTCGTTGAACGACGGGTCGCTGCCAAAATCAATAAACTGCACGCCGCCGGGTTCGCAAAGCTCGGAATACTGCTTGTAGAGTGGCGGAATACCGCAGCCAAGATTGCCGAGCAGGGATTTCAGCTTCGTCAGATCGTCCACGTAATCCACGCCGCCAAACTGCGCCAGAACGTCCGGCAGGGAGGCCGGGTAAGGCTGACGTGACGCGGCGAGCGGATGCGTCGCCGGGAACCACAGGCGGTAAAAGGCCACCAGCAGATCCCGTGCGGCAGGCGGTAAGCCGCCGGAAATGGAGACCGGGCCAAACAGGTAGCGATAGTGCGGATAGCGCGCCAGGTAAGCCCCAATGCCGGACCATAAATAATCCAGGCCGCGGCGACCCCAGTAGCGCGGCTGAATAAAGCTGCGCCCCAGCTCAATGCCGTGTTCCAGCACGTCCTGCATTTTATCGTCGTAGTGGAACAGGCTGTAGCTGTACAACCCTTCCAGACCGCGACGTTCAACCTGGCTGGCGGTCGGCATAAAGCGATATGCGCCGACGATCTCCAGATCCTCATCATCCCAGAGGATCAGGTGCAGATAATCATCATCGTAACGGTCAGTGTCCCGACGTTTACCGCTCCCTTCTTCCACCGCGCGAAAAGCAATCTCGCGCAGACGGCCCAGTTCGCGCAAGAGCGGGGCATCTTCCTGACCGTTGCGCTGCCAAAGATAGATGGTTTTACCGTCACTGGTTTTGCCCAGACATTCGGCCTGCGCCAGCGCGCGTTTCAGGGTGGCACGATCTTCCGGACGGGCAATGGCACACTGGGTTTTAAAGATGCCAGGCACTCCCTTGCCAAGACGCATCACGTGCTGACGACACTGCTCGGCCATCTCACGCGACGAAAGGGTGGCGCTATGCCAGTGATGCCACGCAATCTGCTGGCCGATTTTTATCGGCAGCTGGCTGTGACGGCGGCGAAACATCTGTTGCATCAGCAGCAGCATCGACAGCGTTGGGGAGAGCAGCGTGCTGGCATAAAAGAGCAGGCTGTTGTGGGCCTGAATATGTACCGGAAGCAGCGGGACGCGCAGCTTGCCGGCGAGTTTAATAAATCCTGGGTGCCATTTTTTATCGCGAATGCCTTTGCGCGTGGGGCGAGAGACTTCGCCCGCCGGGAAGAAGATCAGCACGCCCGCATTTTGCAGATGCTGTTCCATCTGCACCAGAGATGTTTTCGCCGTCCTGCCGCCCATATTGTCTACCGGGATAAACAGCGAGCTGAGGGGCTCAAGGTGGGTCAGCATCCGGTTAGTGACGACTTTAACGTCGCGCCGCACGCGGGAAACGGCATACAGCAACGCCAGCCCGTCCAGCGTCCCTGTCGGGTGGTTGGCAATAATGACCAGCGGGCCATGTTCGGGGATTTGTTCGAGGTCGCGGGCGGAAATGGTGCAGACGATATCAAGGTGTTCCAGAACCTGCTCCACCATATCCAGCCCTTTCAGGTGGCGGTGGGCGGCGGCAAACTGCTGAAATTCGTCTTCGTAAAACAGTCTTTTTAACAGACTTTTTTGCCAGGGTGCAAGCCTCGCCTGAGGCCAAAGATCGTCGAGAACGCTATCGAGGCTAAACATGGTCACTCCTCCTGCCGTCTTGCCCAGACAGTAGAAGGAGGAGATGTCGGTTGTATTGCAGTTTGGTGAAGATTAGCGGAGGATTTTTTTCTCGGCCAGATCCAGTGCGAAGTAGCTGAAGATCAGATCCGCACCCGCGCGTTTGATCGCCCCCAGGCTTTCCAGGATCACTTTCTCTTCGTCAATTGCACCCGCCAGCGCAGCGAACTTGATCATCGCATACTCACCGCTGACCTGGTAAGCGCCCAGCGGCAGCTCGGTACGCTCGCGGATGTCGCGCAGAATATCCAGATACGCGCCAGCCGGTTTCACCATCAGGCAATCAGCACCCTGGGCTTCATCAAGCAGGGATTCGCGGATCGCTTCCCGACGGTTCAGCGGGTTCATCTGATAGGTTTTACGATCGCCCTTCAGCGCGGTACCGGCAGCTTCACGGAACGGGCCGTAGAAGGAAGAGGCAAATTTGGTGGAGTAGGACATGATGGCGGTGTCGGTAAAGCCCGCCGCATCCAGAGCCTGGCGAATTGCCTGTACCTGTCCGTCCATCGCGGCAGAAGGGGCGATGAAATCGGCTCCTGCAGCGGCCGCGACGACAGCCTGCTTGCCCAGGTTCAACAGGGTGGCATCGTTATCTACGCCATGATCGCACAGCACGCCGCAGTGGCCGTGCGAGGTATATTCGCAGAAGCAGGTGTCGGACATCACCACCATTTCCGGCACGGTCTCTTTGCAGATACGCGACATGCGGGCGACGAGGCCATCCTCTTTCCACGCGTCGCTGCCGGTCGCGTCGGTATGGTGGGAGATGCCGAAGGTCATCACCGAGCGGATCCCCGCGTTGGCGATGCGTTCGATCTCACGCGCCAGATGTTTCTCAGGAATGCGCATCACGCCAGGCATGGCTTCGATGGCCTTGTAGTCATCAATCTCTTCTTCGACAAAAATCGGCAACACCAGATCGTTTAAGGTCAGGGTTGTCTCTTCAAACATGGCGCGCAGTGCAGGTGACTTGCGCAGGCGGCGGGGGCGTGCAATTAAATCGGTCATGGTATGCCTGATGTTTGTGGAACAAAGAGGGCTAGTGTACATCAAAGTGGCGGCTGTGGTTTTACGAAAGTGGGCTTTTTGTTAATGCGAAATGCGTTCTGCGATGTTTCAGGCGATAACTTTATATAACGCGAAAAGCGCGGTTTTTAACGGCGTGAAGTATTGGTGAAATTTCTGTATTGAAATAAATATATCATAAATAATGATTTCTTATTCTTTAAAATATTCCCTGTGCTTAGGGTGTTTATTTCCCAGGTGACTGTTTTGTCGTGTTTGTTTACGCGTTTTTGATGCTGTTTGTCTGTATCCGGACTTAATTGAATCATTCATTGAACCTTTTCGAAATGAAAATGCATAATTCGCTGCGCAATAAAATATTGCCAAATGATTTGATGGACAAACTTGCTTACGTCCCTGAGGAGGGATGACCCAATGCAAACATGGAAAAAGAAACTGGTTGTATCTCAACTTGCATTAGCCTGTACCCTGGCTATCGCTTCTCAGGCCAATGCGAAAGATATTTCCGGCACGACATATAATACTTTTGGATATGATAATACCGTGACGACACCCTGGTATTATGGGTATGCTGACTGGGATTACGCCGGTGACAGTCATGACGGTGATATTTATCCGGTGATTAATAAATCCACCGTGAATGGCGTTATTTCAACGTATTATCTGGACGATGGTATTAATGGTCGGGCAAATGCGTTGAGCATTTCCAACAGCACCATTAATGGCATGATTACCTCGAAGTGTATGACCACAACCTGTGATAATGGTGTGGATCCGGATGGTACAACCCATACGCAATACGATCGTTTTAGCCTGACGGTTGATCACTCCACCATTAACGACGCCTATGAGCATTATGCTTACGATGTTGTAAACGGCGATAACACCGATACCCACTCACTGGATACCTACGGGCTGGGCAATGCGATTACCCTGGATGTGGAATCGGATATTGTTATCCAGAATAACTCTCACGTTGCCGGTATTACGCTGACGCAGGGTTATCAACAACCGGATAACACCCCGTATGACGGCGTTGAAGGCGTGGCGAATAATAGCCATGTTTTCACCAATACCCTGGTGGTAAAAGACTCTGTTCTGACATCTGGCGCCTATAGCGATCTGGGCACCAGCGGATTCTACGGCCAGACGGCGAAGCCGAGTGATTATGGTGAAAATAATGCAACCGCGGCAGACGACGCGGCGCTGATCGTTGCTGCCGGTGCGTCTGACAACGCGATGCAAACGACCGCGACGTTTGATCACTCCACCGTGACGGGCGATATTCTCTTCTCCAGCACCTTCGACAATAACTTCTACGAGAATGGGGATCCGGCAACCGATACCACCGCAGACGGCGTGTATAACCCAACCACCAACGGCTGGGATGGCACCGATAAACTGGATGTCACGCTGACCAACGGCAGCAAATGGGTGGGTGCTGCGCAGTCCAGCGTTGAGGCCATCGGTACGTCACAAATGTATGGCCAGGGATACAGCAACGTTGACTGGCGAGCGCTCTCTCCGAACAGTATCTGGCCGGATTCCACCTACGACAGCAACGGTCACGTTGCCGGGGAGGATGTTTATCAGAGCGGTCTGTTTAACGTCACGCTGGATAACGGCTCTGAGTGGGATACCCGTAAGCAGTCGAATATCGATACGTTGAAGGTAAACCACCAGTCGCAGGTGAATGTTGAAAACTCTGGCCTGCTGGCGGATACCATCACCCTGACCAATGCCTCATCATTGAACGTGGGCGACAGCGGTGGCGTGGCGACCGACCATCTGTATCTGGACAGCTATAGCCGTGCGGCACTGACGGAAGAAACGGCGGAGCTGTATGCTAACACCATCACCGTCGATAACGGTGCTGAGCTGGCACTGGGACTGGGTCAGGTTGATACGCACAATATGGTACTGACCGATGGCGGTGTGCTGAACGTAGCCAGCCGTGATTACGTGCTGAACAGCGATCTGAACAACGCACGCTATATCACTAACGATACGCACAAAGCCGAGTACGACTATGGTGTTGTGGCGCTGAATTCTGACGGCCATCTGGCGGTGAACGGTGATGTCGCAGGCAACTACAAGGTGCGTATCGACGATGCGACGGGGGCCGGTTCCGTTGCCGATTACAAAAACCGAGAGATCGTTCGTGTCTATGACAATAACGCGGATACGGCAGCCAGCTTCACTGCCGCCAACAAAGCCGATTTAGGCGCTTATACCTACCAGGCGAAGCAGCAGGGGGATACCGTCGTTCTGCAGCAGAAAGAGCTGACCGACTACGCCAATATGGCGCTGAGCATTCCTTCTGCTAATACCAACATCTGGAACCTGCAGCAGGATACCGTAGGGACGCGTCTGACCAACAGCCGTCACGGCCTGGCGGATAACGGTGGGGCGTGGGTGAGCTACTTTGGCGGCAACGTCGACGGTGACAACGGCGTTATCCGCTACGATCAGGACGTCAGCGGCATTATGGTGGGTCTGGATACGCAGATCGACGGTAATAACGCGAAGTGGATCGTCGGTGGCGCGGCAGGGTTCGCGAAAGGGGATATCAGCGATCGTACCGGTCAGGTTGATCAGGATAGCCAGACGGCGATGATCTATGCCTCAGCGAAGTTTGCGAACGATGTGTTCCTCGACAGCTCCCTGAGCTATACCCGTTTCAATAATGATCTTTCCGCAACTATGAGCAACGGTCAGTACGTGGACGGTAATACCACGACAGATGCGGTCGGCTTTGGAATGAAACTGGGCTATGACTGGAAACCCAACCTGTCTGGCTACGTGACACCATACGCTGCCGTCTCGGGCCTGTTCCAGTCGGGTGATGATTACCGTCTGAGTAACGACATGCGCGTTGACGGGCAATCTTACGATAGCCTGCGTTATGAACTCGGCATTGATGCGGGTTACACCTTCAACTACGGCGGTGACCAGGCTCTGACGCCTTACTTCAAACTGGCTTATGTCTATGATGACGCTGATAACAATGCTGATATTAACGGTGACAGCATCGATAACGGCGTAGAAGGTTCCGCTGTGCGCGTGGGACTGGGGACACAGTTCAGCTTTACGAAGAACTTCAGTGCTTACACGGATGCCACTTATCTGGGCGGCGGCGACGTTGACCAGAACTGGGGCGCCAATGTGGGCGTGAAATATACCTGGTAATGTCTGCCAGCGGGGGAAATTATCCCCCGCTTTTTTATCGATAAAAATAAAAAATAATATTGAACCGACAAATACGGATGTCTTGAGGTCTGCATGAACGTTAATGCGAAACCACTTGCTGAATTAAGCCGGCTCGAACAGTGTCTGATAGCAGCCAGTACCCCTTTTCAATCTGCGCCACAACAATTCATTCTATCCGGTGAGTGTAATGAGCCCCGCACGATCGTATTACAAACCGGTATAATGGATATTTATCGTCATTCTGATGAATTGCTGGTGGGTATCGCAAAAGCGCCATTTATTTTGGGCCTGTCCAGCGTGATGATTAAACATTGCCAGAAATACAACGTGGTCGCCAAAACACCCTGCACGGGATTTTATTTATCGACTGACACCACCCGGCAACTCATACAACAGAATGCGCTCTGGAAAGAGGCCTTCAGTTGGTTATCGTGGATAAATTACCTTCTTGCGAAACGCGATATGCAACTGGTGGGAAATAATTCCTACCACCAGATCCGCGCCATGCTGCTGAATATGGCCGAGTGGGATGAAACGCTGCGCTCAAAAATTGGTGTAATGAATCATATTCAACAAAGCACCCGAATTTCGCGCTCGGTGGTGGCAGAGGTTCTCGCCGCGCTTCGGCAAGGAAACTATATCAACATGAGCCGGGGCAAGCTGGTTAGCATCAACCGCTTGCCCATGGAGTATTAAGATCAGTTCGACGCGGTGAGCACCTGGGCTTTATTGGCGCTCAGTTCAGCCACTAAATTATTAATACCGTCACTCATATTGACGAAACGCGTATGCGGTGAGCGGGTGACCACCACGAACGCCCCTACGTTTGACTGTGGGATCATTGCCATATAGGTAATGAAGCCCCCGCCGCCGCCCGTTTTTTGGATAATACCCGGACGGCCATTTTTCGGCGCCATATAGACCCAGCCCAGGCCGAGGGCATCGGCTTTACCCGGCACGTCCATCCCGATGACGCGGTTCAGTTGCGTGCGCTGATAAATCAGGGTCTGCATCCGGTCGGCCTGGCTGTTGCGAGTGTAGAAATCCGAGGAGAGGAACTGCTGCATCCAGCGCATCATATCACCAGGGGTGGAATACACCCCACCGCTGCCTACGGCCGCCAGCGTGTTATTACAGGGGCTTGCGCCTTTCTCGGCCACCATCAGACGACGGCACTGATCCGGGGAAGGGGTAAAGGTGGTGTCTTTCATCCCCAGCGGACGGGTGATCTGCTCTTCAAACAGCTGAGGGTAGGGTTTGCCGGCCGCCGTTGAGAGGGCATCCGCCAGCAGGTCAAACGCCAGATTCGAATAAGAGGCCTGCGAACCCGGCGCCACCTTCAGCGTGGCGGTACTCAGGTAACTCCAGCGCTGGTCACGCGTAGGCCAGACAAAGACGTCACGATGCGCCGCGCCGCCTGGCTGCTCACGCGGCAGGGCACTGGTATGGGTGGCAAGGTTCACCAGCCGGATCGGTGTCCCCTGATACGTCGGTACCCGCGCGCCCGGGGGCGCATATTTGCTGAGCGGGTCGTCGAGCTTCACCACGCCCTGGTCGAGGAGTTTCACCAGCATTTCGCTGGTCATCAGCTTGGTTAAGGACGCGATGCGGATAACGGAATCCAGCTGCGGGCGAACGTTATTACCCGGGCGCGTTTCGCCAAAGCTGCGGAACACTCGCTGGTTGCCGTCGATCACGACCAACGCCATCCCGGTCGCGCCGCTGCCGTAATAGATTAGATTCGCGTAGCGATCGGCAATATCAGAAGCTAAAACCGGCGCCGTCAGCGGTTGGGCTGCCTGGGCGGTAGAAAAGCTCACCGCACACAGCGCGGCAAAAAAGAGCAGACAACGTTTCAACGAAGAGCATCCATGAAGTGAATGAGGAAAGTAATGGGTATTTATACTACTAATCGGTGTCGCGCAATGCCCCGAATTACATAACATAGCGAGAAAAACGTAACCATGGGTAAATATAAACAATTTACTCAGGAGCCATCTCCCATTTTGTGACATCGGGCTTATGATAGGCACCAGTGTCACTTAATTTTACGGAGAACGGTATGTCTGAGAAGCGTGTGGTGATGGTTGTCGATATGCAGCAAGGGGTATTTGAGACCCCTCGTCTTCAGCGAGAAAAATGTGTTTCGCGTATCAACCAGCTTACGCAGGCGGCCGATACCGTCATCTTTATTCAGCACACGGAAGAGGGTGGGCTGGAGGAGGGGAGCGAAGGGTTTGCCCTGCTTCCCGAGCTGGACCAGCCAGCCGGCGCGTTTTACGTGACGAAGACCGCCTGTGACGCCTTCTACAACACCGGGCTTGAGACGCTGCTGCGTGAGCAGGGCATTCGCGAGTTTGTGATCTGCGGCTGCGCCACGGATTATTGTGTTGACGCGACAATCAAGAACGGCGTCAGTCGCGGGTATCACATCACCGTCGCAGAGGATGCCCATACCACATCCAACCGCCCGGCTGCAGAAGCACAGATCCTGATCAACCACCACAACGACGTCTGGCGCAACTTCATTGCACCGGCGAATCCTCTCGCGGTGAAACGCACCGAAACAATTCTCGAAAACTGGAAAGCGAACTAATTATCAACCCCTGGGTCTGACCTTTTTGCCTGAGTCGGGAGACTGGCTCAGGCAGATTTTCGTGTGGTGATGTGTTGTACACAGCAACAGCCATAACAACAAGAAGGAAGCATTATGTTTAAGTCTTTTTTCCCAAAGCCGGGGCCTTTTTTCCTGTCGGCATTTATTTGGGCACTGATCGCTGTCATTTTCTGGCAGGCGGGCGGCGGCGCGTGGCTGGCTCGCATTACCGGCGCGACGGGCGAAGTCCCGATTAGCGCCGCGCGCTTCTGGTCGCTGAGCTACCTGCTGTTTTACGCCTATTACATGGTTTGCGTGGGGCTGTTTGCGCTGTTCTGGTTTGTTTATTCTCCGCACCGCTGGCAGTACTGGTCAATTCTCGGCACATCGCTGATTATCTTTGTGACCTGGTTCCTCGTGGAAGTGGGCGTGGCGGTGAACGCCTGGTATGCGCCGTTCTACGATCTGATCCAGACTGCCCTGAGTTCACCGCATAAGGTGACCATCAACCAGTTCTACCATGAAGTGGGGATCTTCCTCGGTATCGCTCTTATTGCGGTGGTCATTGGCGTGATGAACAACTTTTTCGTCAGCCACTACGTTTTCCGCTGGCGTACCGCGATGAACGAACATTATATGGCGCACTGGCAGCACCTGCGCCATATCGAAGGCGCCGCGCAGCGTGTGCAGGAAGACACCATGCGTTTCGCCTCCACCCTTGAAGACATGGGTGTCAGCTTTATCAATGCCATCATGACGCTGATTGCTTTTCTGCCCGTGCTGGTTACGCTCTCGGCGCACGTGCCGGATCTGCCGATTGTTGGTCATCTTCCGTATGGTCTGGTGATTGCCGCGATTGTCTGGTCGCTGATGGGAACGGGTCTGCTGGCGGTGGTGGGGATCAAACTGCCGGGACTGGAGTTTAAAAATCAACGCGTCGAAGCCGCATACCGTAAAGAGCTGGTTTACGGTGAAGACGATGCCAGCCGCGCCTCGCCGCCGACCGTCCGCGAGCTGTTTGGTGCCGTGCGTCGTAACTATTTCCGTCTCTACTTCCACTATATGTATTTCAACATTGCGCGTATTTTGTACCTGCAGGTGGATAACGTTTTCGGTTTGTTCCTGCTGTTTCCGTCGATTGTTGCGGGTACGATTACCCTCGGTCTGATGACGCAGATCACCAATGTTTTCGGTCAGGTTCGCGGGTCGTTCCAGTACCTGATCAGCTCCTGGACCACGCTGGTGGAGTTGATGTCCATCTACAAACGTCTGCGCAGCTTTGAACGCGAGCTGGACGATCGTGACCTGCAGGAAGTGACCAATACGTTTAGCTAATACAGGGAGTTGCTATGTCTTTTGCCGTACCGCGCGCGTTACCGTTGTCTTTACTGGCCGCCCTCGTCCTGGCGGGCTGTGCCGAAAAAGGGGCCGCTCCGCTGAAAAAAGGGGAGAAGCCCGTCGATGTGGCAAGCGTGGTACGGCAGAAAATGCCCGCCAGCGTGAAGGATCGCAACGCCTGGGCAGATGCTCTGGCAAAAACCTTTGAGAGCCAAAAGATTGCCCCCACTGAGGAGAATATCTGCTCGGTGCTGGCGGTGGCGCAGCAGGAGTCGATGTACCAGTCAGACCCGGTTGTGCCGGGTCTGAACAAAATTGCCTGGAAAGAGATCGACCGTCGCGCGGAATCCATGCATATCCCGGTATTTCTCGTGCACACCGCGCTTAAAATCACCTCGCCGAACGGAAAAAGCTACAGTGACCGGCTGGATACGGTGAAAACCGAAAAACAGCTCAGCGCCATTTTCAATGATTTCATCAACATGGTGCCGATGGGGCAGAAGCTGTTTGGCTCACTTAACCCGGTGCATACCGGCGGCCCGATGCAGGTGAGTATTGCGTTCGCAGAGAAGCATACTGACGGCTACCCGTGGAAAATCGACGGTACGGTGCGCCAGGAGGTCTTCTCCCTGCGCGGTGGACTGTGGTTTGGCACATATCATCTGCTGAACTACCCGGCGAACTACGATGAGCCGCTGTACCGCTTTGCCGACTTTAACGCGGGCTGGTATGCCAGCCGTAATGCGGCATTTCAGAGTGCGGTCAGCCGCGCAAGCGGCGTGAAGCTGGCGCTGGATGGCGATCTCATCGCTTACGGAAGCAGCGAGGCGGGAAGTACCGAACTGGCAGCACGGAAATTATCGACAACCCTTGGCATGAGCAACAGCGACATCCGCCGTCAGCTTGAGAAAGGCGACAGCCTGGCATTTGAGAAAACGGATCTGTACAGAAAGGTGTTTGCGCTGGCAGAGAAGAAAAGCGGGAAAACGCTACCGAGGGCTATCCTGCCGGGGATCCAGCTTGAAAGCCCGAAAATCACGCGTAACCTGACCACCGCATGGTTCGCAAAACGCGTGGATGACCGCCGGGCTCGCTGTATGGGCCTTTAATGGCGACGGCGAAAGCGCAGAACTAACGCCACCACGCCGAGAATCATACACCCCGCGAGGAAGGGGATCAGACCGAACAGGGTGCTGACACCCAATCCAATCTCAACCCGCGGGCGTCCGTTGTCCTGGACCTGCATCAGGTGTTCGTAAACGCCTGGCGCATGGACCAGCATATTGAGCAGCTGCGAGCCGGCCCAGAAGCAGAACAGGACAAACAGGGCATAAGCGATATTACCCGCCGTGGAGGTTTTTGGTTTGCCGCCAAAAATCGGTTTCGACAATGTAAAGTCAGCCATATGACCTCCCGAAAATATCACTCTGTTTCAATAAGCCTCTTACGGGGTGAGTTTGACAGGTCATCGCATTTGTCAATATCAGAATCGTGGTAATTTCCCTGCCGGAATTCTCCTGGATTGTCGATTTCTGCAGCACATCACAATTTTGTCACTTAAGTGAAATTGCGTCGCGTTTCAGATTTTCCGCATCTGCCACAGACCTGACCGTAAAACTGTGAGAGGATGTCTTTTTTTCCTGCCGGAGTTGTTATGAAGCTCACGTCCAAACTACGCCGAGACTGGCACTACTACGCCTTTGCTATCGGGCTCATCTTTATTCTTAACGGTGTCGTGGGCCTGCTGGGATTTGAGGCAAAAGGGTGGCAAACCTATGCTGTTGGGTTGGTGACCTGGGTCATCAGTTTCTGGCTGGCGGGGTTGATTATCCGCCGTCGTCCTGAAGAGACGACAGCGGATGAGACGGAAACGGCGAAGAGAGCCGATTAACCGTTTACGGAACTTTTCAGCGCGCTGTCGGCGGCGTGACGCTCCAGCGCCAGTTCAATCAGGCGGGTGATCAGGTCTGAGTAGCTCAGGCCGCTGGCCTGCCACAGTTTCGGATACATGCTGATGTTAGTGAAGCCCGGCAGCGTGTTGATTTCATTGATCACCACCTCGTTTTCCGGCGTCAGGAACACATCCACGCGCGCCATGCCGCAGCAGCCGAGCGTCTGATAGGCGCGAATGGCGATCGCCCGGATCTTATCGTTGATGTCCGGATCGATAGCCGCAGGCACAACCACCTGGGCGCCTTTATCATCAATGTATTTGGTGTCGTACGAGTAGAAATCGCTATTTAAAACCACTTCACCGCAGGTGCTCGCCTGCGGAAAATCGTTGCCCAGAACGGCGCATTCAATTTCGCGGCCTTTGATGCCCTGCTCAATCACCACTTTATGGTCGAACTCAAATGCCAGACGGACGGCCTCGGTGAACTGTGCCTCGTTTGTCACTTTGCTGACGCCCACGGAAGAGCCCTGGTTGGCCGGCTTCACAAACAGCGGCAGACCCAACTGTTCGCTAATCTGCGCGAAGCTGTGTTTGTCGCGGTTGGCGCGGGTCAGGGTGACGAACGGCGCAATATTCAGCCCGGCATCGCGCAGCAGGCGTTTGGTGACGTCTTTGTCCATGCAGGCGGCGGAACCGAGAACATCCGAGCCGACGAACGGCAGGTTGGCCATGCGCAGCATTCCCTGCAGAGAACCATCTTCGCCCAGGGTGCCATGAACGATTGGGAAAACAACATCAATCTGGGCGAGAGCCTGTGCGTTACCTGCGTCGATGAGCTGCCCCTTCACGACGCCGGGTACGGTGGCGACGCTAATTTCCGAACGATTAAGGGCGATATGTGCCGGATCGTGGGCATTAAGCAGATACTGGCTGGCATCGTTAACGTGCCACTGGCCCTGTTTATCAATGCCCAGCAGCACCACGTCGAAACGGCTTTTATCGATCGCATCGACGATATTTTTGGCCGATTGCAATGACACTTCGTGCTCCGCTGATTTTCCCCCAAAGACAATACCTACGCGCTGCTTAGCCATCTCACTCTCTTCCAGTCTGACGAAAAGCCAATAACATACCACGATGCCCGGCGGGTTTCGCGACCTTCTGCCATAATGTTTTGGGGAATGTTGAGGGGGGCGAGTGAAAGGAAAAACGCTGCTGACCGTTTTGATTCTTATCGCAGTCGCAACGGTGGGTTACCACTGGTTGCCGCCTTACTACAACCCTTTCATACCGCTGACGCTTGACGACCCACCCGGCCGAATCACCCAGTATAAGCTGCGGCGTTTAACCCCCGAGGCGTGCACGAGTCTGCTGTCCCAGGCTAACCAACGCGCGCTAATCCGCTCCCAGCCGGTGGCGGACAGCGGCGGAGCGTGCCCGCTTAACAACGTCGTGCGCGTGCGCGATTTCGGCCCGGTCAGCCTGAACAGCAGTTTCCTTGCCAGCTGTCCGCTGGCGCTCGGCTCAGCGCTCTATATCCACCAGCAGGCCCGGCCACTGACAAAACGCTTTATGGGCAGTGAGCTGACGCGCATCGATCACCTCGGCAGCTTTGCCTGCCGCAATATTTATCACCGCCCCGACGCGCGACGCAGTGAACATGCCACGGCGGAGGCGCTGGATATCGCCGCTTTTCGGCTGGCAAACGGAGAGCGCGTCACGGTGCTGAACGGCTGGAAAGGAGCAAAAACGCAACCATGGCTTAAGGCCATGCTGGCGGCGAGCTGCGGCTATTACGGGAACGGCCTGGGGCCGGAGTATAACGCGGCGCATGCCAACCACTTTCATCTGGGGATGCGCGGCTTCGGGCTCTGCCGCTGAAGCATAATATTCCGTCAGAAAATGGATGAATTGTGACTTATTTCACAAATATGATGACTGGGAAGATAAAACACCAAAGTCTGTCGGGCCGCATCTCTGGTGCGACGTCAACACGCGTAACTTGCTAATCTGTCGGCGAATTCGCCTAAAAATGAAGACTGTTTCTTTATGGAATCCTGGAAAGTTAATCTCATCTCGGTCTGGTTCGGTTGCTTCTTTACCGGGCTTGCCATCAGCCAGATCTTGCCGTTCCTGCCACTGTACGTTTCACAGCTGGGGGTAACCTCGCATGAAGCGCTTTCCATGTGGTCCGGTTTGACCTTCAGCGTCACGTTTCTGGTGTCCGCGATTGTGTCGCCGATGTGGGGCAGCCTGGCCGACCGGAAGGGCCGGAAGCTGATGCTGCTGCGCGCTTCGCTCGGGATGGCGATCGCCATTCTGCTGCAGGCCTTTGCCACCAACGTCTGGCAGCTGTTCATCCTGCGGGCGGTGATGGGACTGACTTCCGGGTATATTCCCAATGCCATGGCGCTGGTCGCCTCTCAGGTACCGCGTGAGCGGAGCGGCTGGGCGCTGAGTACGCTCTCCACAGCGCAGATAAGCGGCGTTATCGGTGGCCCGCTGCTGGGAGGCTTTCTGGCGGACCATGTCGGGCTGCGCGCGGTATTTATCATCACTGCGGTTCTGCTGGTGATCAGTTTTCTGGTGACGCTCTTTCTTATCAAAGAGGGCGGCCGCCCGGTTATCAGCAAGTCTGAACGCCTGAGCGGTAAGGCCGTGTTCGCCTCGCTGCCTTATCCGGGGTTGATGATCAGCCTGTTTGTGACCACCATGGTTATCCAGCTCTGTAACGGTTCGGTGGGGCCGATTCTGGCGCTGTTTATTAAATCGATGGAGCCAGACAGCAACAATATTGCGTTTCTCAGCGGGATGATTGCCGCCGTGCCGGGGGTATCGGCGCTGATTTCCGCGCCGCGTCTTGGAAAACTGGGTGACCGGATCGGCACCGCGCGCATTCTGATGGCGACGCTTTGCTTTGCGGTGGTGCTCTTTTTCGCCATGTCGTTTGTCACCTCTCCGCTGCAGCTGGGCGTCCTGCGTTTTCTGCTCGGCTTTGCCGATGGTGCCATGTTGCCTGCGGTACAGACCTTGCTGGTCAAATATTCCAGCGACCAGGTGACCGGGCGTATTTTTGGATATAACCAGTCATTTATGTATCTGGGGAATGTTGCCGGTCCGCTTATTGGCGCATCCGTTTCGGCGATGGCGGGTTTTCGTTGGGTATTTGCTGCCACGGCGATGGTTGTTTTAATCAATATTATCCAGCTGGCAATTGCGCTGCGCCGCCGCAGACAAATGGCGGAGGCGAAATCGGCGAGATAACCGTATCGCTTTTTAATAGAAAAACGTTTCGCTGGTCGTGATGGGCATTTATTTTTATGCCCACATCACTTTTGCATACCATAATAAATATCTTCTCTTTGCATAACCGATTCAGAATGCTAACTTCAGACAAAACTGATAAGGAAATAGCACGATGAAAAATCTGATTGCGGAATTGCTGGTCAAGCTTGCACAAAAGGAAGAGGAATCAAAAGAGCTGGTCGCCCAGGTCGAAGCGCTGGAAATTGTGGTTACCGCGCTGCTGCGACAGATGGCGAAAAGCGAGCAACAGGCGTTGATTGAGAGCGTGGAAGGTGCGCTGGAGAGCGTCAGGCCTGAATCGCAGGTGCCGGTTGAGGATGCAGAGATGCTTCATCAGTACGTAAAGAAGCTGTTAAGGCATCCGCGCAGCTAAACCGTCACAGGACGTAACGACGTGTCATAGAATTGTCATGCAGGATGCCTATAGTCGCTCTGTTTTTATTTTTATGTATTTGTACATGGAGAAAATAAATTGAAACAGAGCGCACTTTTCATTGCATTACTTCCCCTGTTATTTACCCCTGCCATTTATGCTGACACCCACCAGACCCGCGTGCTGGATAATCGTGCAGCAAAAGGGGATATCACCCAGCCTGGCGGCGCGCGCCGATTGTCGGAAGATCAAACCGCCGCTATTCGTGCTTCGCTTAATGACAAACCCGCGAAAAATATTATTCTGCTTATCGGCGATGGAATGGGTGATTCCGAAATCACGGCGGCGCGAAATTATGCTGAAGGTGCGGGCGGTTTTTTTAAAGGTATCGACGCATTACCCTTGACCGGACAATATACCCATTATTCGCTGGATAAAAAAAGCGGTAAACCGGATTACGTAACCGATTCGGCGGCCTCGGCCACGGCGTGGTCCACGGGCGTGAAAACCTATAATGGCGCGCTGGGTGTCGATATTCACGAAAAAGATCATCAAACGATTCTGGAGATGGCAAAAGCGGCGGGGCTGGCAACCGGCAACGTCTCCACCGCTGAGCTTCAGGACGCAACCCCGGCGGCGCTGGTGGCCCATGTAACCTCCCGTAAATGCTATGGCCCGTCAGTGACCAGCGAAAAATGCCCCACGAACGCGCTGGAAAAAGGCGGCAAGGGTTCCATTACGGAACAGCTGCTGAATGCGCGTCCTGACGTCACCCTGGGCGGCGGCGCGAAAACCTTCGCGGAGACCGCGACGGCGGGCGAGTGGCAGGGCAAAACGCTGCGCGAGCAGGCACAGGCTCGCGGCTATCAGCTGGTGAGCGATGCCCGTTCTCTGGCGGCGATAACCGAGGCGAACCAGGACAAACCGCTGCTGGGGCTTTTCTCCGACGGCAACATGCCCGTGCGCTGGGAAGGACCCAAAGCCTCTTATCACGGCAATATCGATAAGCCTGCCGTGACCTGTACGCCTAACCCGAAACGCACTGACAGCGTACCGACGCTGGCGGAGATGACCGATAAAGCGATCTCGCTGCTGAGCAAGAGCGAAAAAGGATTCTTCCTGCAGGTAGAGGGCGCGTCGATCGATAAGCAGGATCACGCGGCCAATCCGTGCGGCCAGATTGGCGAAACGGTCGATCTGGACGAAGCGGTGCAGAAGGCGCTCGCGTTCGCGAAAAAAGAGGGTAACACCCTGGTGATCGTCACCGCGGACCATGCGCACGCCAGCCAGATCATTCCGGCGGATACCAAAGCCCCGGGCCTGACGCAGGCGCTGAACACCAAAGATGGTGCCGTCATGGTGCTGAGCTATGGCAACTCGGAAGAAGAGTCCATGGAGCACACGGGCACCCAGCTGCGCATTGCCGCCTACGGCCCACATGCGGCCAACGTGGTCGGGCTGACCGATCAGACGGATCTGTTCTACACCATGAAGGCGGCGCTGGGTCTTAAATGATAAAAGCCCGGTGGAAATCACATCTGCCGGGTGGTTTTTTTCCTGTCACGAACCAGACTTACAGGGAATGTTCACAAAAGGATGGTGCAATGAAAACAACATTACTGGTCACTCTGCTTTCTGGTCTGTTCCTGGTCACATCAGCGAACGCGGAAGAGAAAACGTTAACGCCGCAACAACAGCGTATGACCACCTGTAATCAACAGGCGACGTCACAAAGTCTGAAGGGGGATGCCCGTAAGACCTATATGAGCGACTGCCTCAAAAACGGTGCTTCGAAGCCTGATGAAAAAAGCCTGACGCCGCAGCAGCAAAAAATGCGCGAGTGTAATGCGAAGGCAACCGAGCAGTCCCTGAAAGGGGACGACCGCAGCAAGTTTATGAGTGCCTGTCTGAAGAAAAAAGTGTAGTTCTAACGGGTGAGTGGCTCCGGCGGCTCACCCGAAATTTCATACTTTCCCCGCAGACCCCCTCTCTATAATTTGGGAAAATGTTTCAGAATATTCCCAAAAATGATGAATGATGAAACGTATTACAACAAAAAGCGCATTCGGGAAGAGTGGAATTTAACCCTTTCTCAGGATGACCCTCACCGAGCCGGCATTCAGTTTGCCCGGCGGGTTCGGCTGGCGCGCGCTGTCGGGCTGGCAGTCATGTTTTTTCCCATTGCCGGAATGCTGGTCACCCATTTCTTACCCGGTGGCTGGTGGCTGTTACTGGTGGGGTGGTCCTTCGTCTGGCCCCATTTCGCCTGGCAGCTTTCCTGCCGTGCCGCTTCACCGCATCAGCAGGAAATCTTCAATCTGAAGATCGATGCCATTATCGCCGGGGTCTGGATTGGTCTGATGGGGATGAATGCGTTGCCCACCGCCGCGCTGGTGATGATGGTGGGGATGAATATGATGGGCTCTGGCGGCTGTCGTCTGTTTGTTCCGGGGATCTTCCTGACACTGCTCTCCGCGCTGGTGACGCTGCCGCTGGCCGGACGGATAGTTTTCTTCACTCCCGATCCGGTGGAGTGGGGGTTAACGCTTCCCGTGCTTGTGCTTTATCCCATGCTGTTTGCCTGGCTTAGCCACCGCACCGCCGTCAGGCTTGCAGAGCATAAACGGCGGCTGGAAATGATGAGTACTCGCGACGGCATGACCGGGGTCTTTAATCGCCGGCACTGGGAAATGCTGCTGCGAAATGAATTTGAGCAGTGCCGTCGCAACCACTGCACCGCCACGATACTGCTGATCGATATCGATCATTTCAAAAATATCAACGACACCTGGGGGCACGATGTGGGCGACGAGGCGATCATTGCCATTACGCGCCAGCTGCAGATGTCGGTGCGGGCAGGGGATGCTATCGGCCGCTTTGGCGGGGATGAATTTGCGGTGATTATGTCGCAGACCGCGGCGGAAAGCGCCATCGCCGTCATGTCCCGGGTACACGAGCGGCTGGAAAAACTGTCGTTACCGTGCGCGCCAAAAGAAGCGCTGCGCATAAGCGTAGGCGTTGCCCCCTGGGGGCCGCAGTTTGGACATTATCGGGAATGGCTGAAGGCGGCTGACGTCGCGTTGTACAGGGCGAAAAATGCCGGGCGCAGCCGCACCGAAGTGGCTGCCTGACGCCCGGCGGAGGTCATCAGGATTTACTCAGCTTCTCTGATTTTTCCATGCATTTTGCCATCGCTTCAATGACCGCCGAGCGGAACCCGCGCTCTTCCAGCACCCGCACCGCTTCGATGGTGGTACCGCCCGGAGAGCAGACCATATCTTTCAGTTCACCAGGGTGTTTGCCGGTCTCCAGCACCATTTTGGCGGAGCCCATGACGGCCTGGGCGGCGAACTTATACGCCTGCGCGCGCGGCATACCGCCAAGCACCGCGGCGTCGGCCATCGCTTCTAAAAACATAAAGACATACGCCGGGGCAGAACCACTCACGCCGACCACCGGGTGGATCATCGGTTCGGCAATCACTTCCGCCTCACCGAAGCAGCGGAAGATGTTCAGCACATCGGCCACTTCCTCTGAGGTCACCAGGGCGTTTGGCGTGACGGAGGTCATGCCGGCGTTCACCAGTGAAGGGGTATTGGGCATCGCGCGGACGATTTTGCGGTCGTGGCCCAGCGCGCGCGCCAGCTGATCGAGCGTGATGCCAGCGGCAATCGACACCACCAGCGTCTCTTTATTCAGGCTGGAGGTGATGTCGCTCAGCACTTTGATCATAATGTTCGGCTTAACGGCACCAAAGACGATATCGGCGACCTGGGCCACTTCCTGCGCGCTTTCGGCGGCGTTGATCCCGTATTGATCGCGCAGCGCGGCGACCTTGTCCGGTGACGGGGTATAGACCCAAATCTGACCCGGCAGCACCTGCCCGCTGGCGATCAGGCCGCCCAGAATGGCTTTGCCCATGTTACCGCAGCCGATAAACCCGATTTTCTTGTCCATCACGATCCTCCGTCATTATGCGTTGTTTTCTCTGATTGATAGCTTAACAACGAAATGCAGGCGACAATAGTCGGCAGAGTCATTATGGGGAGACAATATGGCGATTTGGGTTGATGCGGACGCGTGTCCGAATGTGATTAAAGAGATTTTGTTTCGCGCTGCCGAGCGCGTTCAGATGCCGCTGACGCTGGTGGCGAACCAGAATATTCGCGTACCGCCATCGCGGTTCATCCGCTCGTTGCGGGTTCCTGCGGGGTTTGACGTGGCGGACAACGAAATTGTGCGTCTGTGCAGCGCGGACGATCTGGTGATCACGGCGGATATCCCACTCGCCGCTGAAGTGCTGGAGAAAGGGGCGGCGGCGCTCAATCCGCGCGGCGAACGTTACTCGCCATCGACCATTCGGGAAAAGCTCACGATGCGCGATTTTATGGATACACTGCGGGCCAGCGGCGTCCAGACCGGCGGACCGGACAGCCTGTCCCAGCGCGATCGCCAACAGTTCGCTGCCGAGCTGGATAAATGGCTGCTGGAAGTGAAGCGCCGCACCGCGTAATGATAATTATTGTCAATTTGTGGTACAGTGTGGCCTCCACAGGGTTGTCATCCCGTACCGCTTTGCAGTAAAGTAATCGCAACATCTTCTGCAATTATTTCTTTACACTCTTCAGCCATCCGGCATCAAGGGGAACACCTGGTTATGACCCAACCCATCTTTTTAGTTGGCCCCCGCGGCTGTGGGAAAACCACCGTTGGTCTGGAGCTGGCACGCGTATGTCATCGCCAGTTTGTGGATACCGACCACTGGCTGCAAACCGAGGCCGGTAAAACCATCGCCGACATTGTAGAGCAGGAAGGGTGGGAGAGTTTTCGCGCACGCGAAACGGCCGCGCTGAAAGCAGTCACCACGCCATCAGCGGTGATTGCGACCGGCGGAGGCATTGTTCTGGCAGAGTGTAATCGTCGCTTTATGCGCGAAAAGGGGATTGTTATCTATCTCAGCGCGCCGGTTTCGGCTCTGGTCGGGCGTCTGGAGGCGTTTCCGGAAGAGGGGCAACGCCCGGCGCTGACCGCCAGACCGCTCAACGAAGAGGTGAGTGAAGTGCTGGCCGAACGCGATGCCCTGTACCGCGAAGCGGCTCATCACATCGTGGATGCGTCAGCGGCGCCCGAAGACGTTGTGATTCAGATTATTACCGCCCTGCGATTGGCGTGTGCCAGCTAAGCGGCGTCTATACTTATAGCTCAGACATAATAGAAGGATGAGCTATGCCAACCAGACCTCCCTATCCGCGTGAAGCGCGCATTGTTACCGTTGAAAAAGGCCAGACGGGTCATACCGTGACCTGGTATCAACTGCGTGCCGATCACCCCAAACCGGACTCGCTGATCAGTGAACACGAAACTGAACAGGAAGCGCTGGATGCGAAACGGCGCTACGAAGATCCCGACATAACCTGAACGTTTTCCTAAACGCTCCAGAATCGTGCCTGAATCACACTTTTTACTCATCGGGAAAGTTAAGCAGGAGTTAATATTTAGTTATTACAAGTAACTCCGGTATCGGCAGGCGATCTTTACATTTCGATGTCGGGATCACCTGCTACGCTTGGTGCTGTTTTGTTGAAAAAACGAACTGTACAGCGTAGTGAGCCTGTACCTGTGTGCACGATGTTGGAGTAATGGAAGGCGATAAAGATGAAGGCAACGTTGGCGATCCTCACCATTGGTGTGGTCCCTGTAAGCGAAGTGTTACCGCTCTTAACCGAGCATGTATCTGAACAACAGATAACGCATCTCAGCCTGCTGGGCAAGATGAGTCGGGAAGAGGTCATGGAAGACTACGCTGTAGAGGCGGGGGAGGATCCCCTGGCGACGTTATTAAGTGACGGTAACCTGGCGCATGTTTCCCGCCAGAAGATCGAGCGATCGCTACAGGGCGTGATAGAAGTGCTCGATAATCAGGGTTATGACGTGATTTTGCTGATGAGTACCGCACCCATTAAGGGACTCACGGCGCGCAATGCGATTTTGCTGGAGCCGATGCGGATTATTCCGCCGCTGGTGGCCTCGATTGTTGATGGTCATCAGGTGGGGGTGATTGTCCCCATCGAGGAGCTTATGGACAATCAGGAAGCAAAATGGCACGTACTTGAAAAAGTGCCCTTATATGCACTGGCCAATCCGTTCTGGGACAGTGAGGCCAAACTCATTGCCGCCGGGAAGGAGCTGCTCGAGAGAGGGGCCGATGTCTTGATCCTGGATTGCCTGGGTTTCCACCAGCACCACCGTGATTTACTGCAAAAAGCGCTGGATGTGCCCGTGCTGTTATCCAACGTTCTGATGGCTCGCCTGGCCTCGGAGCTTTTGATGTAATGATTTTGCGTGACAGGTGATGAGCATGGCCCCTATAGTGAATTTTTATCTAAAAATATAAGGGCCAGTTCATGCTTCAGAGTAACGAATACTTTTCCGGTAAAGTGAAATCCATTGGTTTTACCAGCAGCAGTACTGGCCGCGCCAGTGTTGGCGTGATGGCGGAAGGGGAGTACACCTTCGGCACGGCGGAAGCGGAAGAGATGACGGTGGTCAGCGGGGCGCTGAACGTCTTACTGCCGGGTGAAACGGAATGGAAAGTTTACGCTGCCGGACAGGTTTTCAACGTGCCTGGTCACAGTGAGTTCCATCTGCAGGTCGCTGAACCGACCTCTTATTTGTGCCGCTACCTGAAATGATTTTATCCCCTCTCCCCCATGGGGAGAGGGTTAGGGTGAGGAGGAATTATCTCTGCGCTTCGCCGCCGAGGCCTTCCACCAGATTCTGAATCAACGCGGCCAGCTCGCCGGTCATCAGGATGAAGTCCGCGTCAAAGCGCTGGGCGTAATCTTCCCTGTCGATATCTTCGTTCTGATCGCGCAACTCATCGCAGAACTTCAGACGCTTGATGGATCCATCGTCGCACATCACAAACTGAATACGCTGCTGCCAGTCGAGCGCCAGTTTTGTCACCACTTTTCCCGCTTCGATATGTACGGCGATCTCGTCGCTCACCAGATCCTGCTTTTTCGCACGGATCACGCCGCCATCTTCCAGTAGAGCTTTCAGCTCGGCTTCATCAAGGATCTGGAATCCCTGCGCCGCCGCACCGCTGCGTACCCATTCGGTCAACGTTAGCTCAATTGGCGTCTCCAGCGCTAGCGGAACGACCGGTAAAGAGCCGATACTTTTACGCAGCAGGGCCAGCGTATCTTCCGCTTTTTTCGCGCTGGCGCAGTCCACCATGATCAGCCCGTTAACGGTATCGATCCACATCATGGTCTGGCTGAAGCGGCTGAAGGCGCGCGGCAGCAGTGAGTGCAGAACTTCGTCTTTCAGCGAATCTTTTTCGGTTTTTTTCAGCTTGCGGCCCTGCTCGGCTTCCAGCTTGAAAATTTTCGCTTCGAGCGCCTGCTTCACCACCGGCGTGGGCAGAATTTTCTCTTCTTTACGGGCGCAGACGATGATTTGACCCGTGCTGCTGGCGTGGGTCAATGCATCGCTCTGTGAACCCATTGGCGGAACCCAGCCGGTTTTTGCCATATCCTGGCTACCGCAAGGGGAAAAGGTATAAGCGGCTAACTGTTTTTCCATCTCTTCTGCACGCAGCGAAACGTCGCGGCTGAGACGGTAAACCATCAAATTTTTGAACCACAGCATGATAATTTCCACGGCCTTGTCGTTAAATCAGCGGGCATGATAACGAATTGTCGCATCGCTTGCATTGCTAATCGGGAAGCGTGCTTCTACTCTGTTGATAATCAAAATAATGAGGAGAGTCTTGTGCGTATTGGGATTGATTTGGGCGGCACCAAAACCGAAGTCATCGCGCTGAGCGAGCAGGGCGAGCAGCTGTTCCGCCACCGTTTGCCGACGCCGCGCGATGATTATCACCAGACTATCGAGACGATTGCCACGCTGGTCGGGATGGCAGAGCAGGCGACAGGGCAAACCGGCAGCGTCGGGATGGGGATCCCAGGGTCGATCTCACCGTATACCGGGGTGGTAAAAAACGCCAACTCGACCTGGCTCAACGGCCAGCCATTTGATAAAGATTTAAGCGCGCGCCTCAACCGTGAAGTGCGTCTGGCTAACGACGCTAACTGTCTGGCGGTCTCTGAGGCCATCGACGGCGCGGCAGCCGGCGCCCAGACCGTGTTTGCCGTCATTATTGGTACCGGCTGCGGCGCGGGCGTGGCCTTTGGCGGTCGCGCCCATATCGGCGGTAACGGCACCGCGGGCGAATGGGGGCATAACCCGTTACCGTGGATGGATGAAGACGAGCTCAAATACCGCACTGAAGTCCCGTGCTACTGCGGAAAACAGGGCTGTATTGAGACGTTTATCTCCGGCACCGGTTTTGCGACCGATTACCATCGTCTGAGTGGTCAGCCGCTCAAGGGCAACGAGATCATGCGTCTGGTCGAGGAGCAGGATCCGGTGGCGGAGCTGGCCCTGAGCCGCTACGAAATGCGTCTGGCGAAATCTCTGGCGCATGTGGTGAATATTCTCGATCCGGACGTGATTGTGCTGGGCGGCGGCATGAGCAACGTCGACCGGCTGTATGCCACGGTACCGACGCTGGTGAAGCAGTGGGTCTTTGGTGGCGAGTGTGAAACCCCTATCCGCAAAGCTGTCCACGGTGACTCCAGCGGCGTGCGCGGCGCGGCGTGGCTGTGGCCGGAATGAACGCAAAACGGCAACGCAAGTTGCCGTTTTTAATGTTTGTACCCTCTCCCTGTGGGAGAGGGCCAGGGTGAGGGCACCAGACCGCACCATCCCACCATTTATTCCACCGCAAACACCTTATCCAGCCTGCTATACCCCAGCCCGTTAATCTTCTTCACCTTGATCTGCACCGGAATACGCTCTTTCATCGCCTCAACGTGGCTGATCACGCCGATGGTTTTCCCGGTGGCGTTCAGCGCATCAAGCGCATCCAGCGCGGTATCCAGCGTTTCGCTGTCGAGCGTGCCAAACCCTTCATCCAGGAACAGCGAATCGATCCGCGTTTTATGACTCACCAGATCGGAAAGCGCCAGCGCCAGCGCCAGACTGACCAGGAAGCTCTCGCCGCCGGAGAGGGTACGGGTATCGCGCACCGCATCCGCCTGCCAGGTGTCGACCACTTCCAGCTCCAGCGCGTCGCTGGCCTTGCGCTGCAGCAGGTAGCGCCCGTGCAGGCGGTTAAGCTGCTGGTTGGCGAGCCAGACCAGATTATCCAGCGTCAGCCCCTGCGCAAATTTACGGAATTTGTCGCCGGTGCTGGAGCCGATAAGCGCGTTGAGATATCCCCAGTCGTCTGCCAGACGCGCAGCCTCTTCAATTTGCTGCATCAATGCCAGCTGATGCTGCCGGTTGTCGCTGTCCTGCTTAAGCTGTTGGCGGATCTCGCCCTGATGGGTGGCGTTCTCCCGAAGCTGTTGCGCCAGCTGCTGCAGATGGGTTTGAAGCGTCGGCGCGTCGGCGTCGAGCCCTTCCGGCCGCAGCGCCAGATGAGACTGCAGCTGCTGGTTAGCTTGTCCGCACAGCGCCGCGGCCTGCTGGATCTGGTTTTGCAGCGTCTGTTTCAGCTGTTCGAGGTGACGAAGCGTGGCTTCGTCCAGCAGCGCAGCAAGAAACGCATCCTGGTCGGCAAAACAGCTTGCAGAGAGCGCCGAGGTGAATTGCGTCTGCGACTGCTGCAGGCGCGCTTGCTCCAGCGCTTCCTGCTGCTGCTGTGCACTAAGCTGGCTTTGCAGCGACACGCACTCGTCGTGGATGGCGCGCCAGTCATCCGGAATAGTCGCTTCAGTGTCTTCACCCGGGCTTACCGGCAGCGCGTCGAGCAGCGGCTGCAGAGCGTTCATTCGTTCCTGAAGCACACCCTGCTGCGTTTGCTTCTCCTGCCACTGGGCAAATTCAGCCTCACGGGCCTGCAGCCAGGCGGCTTCATCTCCCTCTTCCGGGACGTTAAGTGATAATGAGAACAGGGTGTGCTCCAGCGCCTGTCGCGCGGCGGCCAGCTGCTGCTGATACTGCCGCTCCTGTGCCTCCTGTTCATGCAGTTGGTTTTGCAGGGTCAGGCGCTGACTGAGCTGATAAAGCTGGCGCTCGTAGTGTTCCTGCTCGTTCATCCATGGCGCGATATCGTCCTGAATCGTTAACGCGACATTCAGGGACGCGCAGGTTTCCTGCCACTCTTTAGCGAGCGCTTGCTCTTCCTGAGACAGCGTCTGCGCGTCGTCTGTCTCACGCTGGATCTGCTGAGTGAGGGCATTGACCTGTCCCAGCACCAGCAGGCCTTCCTCTTTAAGCGAGGCGACCTCTTTTTCCAGGGCATCACGGCGACGTTGATTATCCGTCAGTTCAAGCGAGCGGTATGTCTCCACGGCAGGATGCTCGCTGGAGCCGCACAGCGGACAGGGTTTGCCTGCCTCAAGTTGAGAACGGTAATGCTCCAGCTTCTTAATTGTCGCTTCGGTTTCGCACAGGGCTTTCAAATCGAGATAGTGCTGGTTTTTCTCTTTGTACTGCTGGCGGCGCAGCGTCAGCGTTTCAGTGAGCTTCGCCTGTTCCGCCTGGGCTTTTTGCAGGATTTGCGCATTCTGAAGCAGACGTTTTTGCAGTGGCTGATAGCGCGCATGAAGCGACGTTAGCCGCTGGCGCAGTGGGCGCGTCCGGGACTGTTGCTCCATGGCGGCGCTCATCTCATCGGCGGTCAGCGTCAGCGTGTTTTCCGGCATCTCTGCCAGCTTCTGGCGTAGCTCAGCCATTCGTGCGGCAAGGGTGGCGATGTGCGTTTTATCGCGGGTCAGCTGGCTGAATTGCGCGCGCCAGCCGGCAATTTCCTGGCCCAACAGGCGATAGCGTTCGTGCTCCGCCAGCCACTGCGCCAGTGCGGTCAGTTCGGTCTGAAGCTGCGCGTGGTTACGCAGGGCGGTATTGCGGATCCGCGCACGCAGCGCAGTTCTGGATTGTAAGCGAGTATTTACTTCGATAATTCGCTGCCGGGTTTGCGTCAGACGCACGGTTTGCTCCTGCAGATGTTCCCAAAGCGGGCGGAGCTGAGCGGCTGGCTGAGCAAGCTGGAGTTTGGCCAGTTCAGGCGCAGCGTTCGTCAGCGCCTGTTGCGCCTGCTGCTGCATCGCGGTGACACGCTGCTGCTCGCGCACCAGTTCATCATGGCGCGTAAGCCACTGAAAATCTTTCTGCTGGCTTTGCTGCTGTACCAGCAGGGTTTTCTCTTCGTCAGTAAGTGCCTGCAAACTTTGCTGTAACTGCTGCTGTTGCTCTTCGCTCAGCAGCACGACGCCCGCCGCCTGCGCCTCATACTTTTCAAGCCTACTGCGGGCGGATTTATGTTTCTCAAAGACCATGGCGGAGATCTGGCCGTAGATCTCGGTGCCGGTCAGCTCTTCCAGCAGTTCAGCCCGATCGCCCGGTTTGGCATTGAGGAAGGCGGCAAATTGTCCCTGAGAGAGCAGCATTGAGCGGGTAAAACGGCCATAATCCAGCCCGGTGAGGGCGGCAGTTTGCTCCAGCTTATCCGTCACTTTGTCGGCCAGGATTTTGCCATCTTCGCAGCGCGCCAGCTCCACACGCGGCGCCTGCAGGTTGCCGTCAGGCTGATTGCGCGCCCGGTTCTGGCTCCAGAAAGCGCGATAGGCCGTCCCTTTTACCTCAAACTCAACCTCAGCCAGACACTCGGCGGTGTCGCGCGTCATCAGGTCATTTTGCGCCTGAGAAACCTTACTCAGACGTGGGGTTTCGTGATAAAGCGCCAGGCAGATGGCGTCGAGCAGGGTGGTTTTGCCTGCCCCGGTCGCACCGGTAATGGCAAACAGTCCGTTGCTGGCAAAGGGCTCAGCGGTAAAGTCAATTTTCCACTCGCCCTTGAGGGAGTTGAGGTTTTTCAGGCGCAGGCTCAGAATTTTCATGCGTTTTCATCCTCATCATTGAGCGCATGCAGGGTATGGGAGAACAACTCGCTGAGCCTTGCGCGCTTCGCGTCGTCTATCTCCTCCTGCAAAAGCCTGCGTTCGAACACCTCTTCTACCTTCAGCTCGCTGAGGGTTTCACGCCGGGCGCTGAGCAGAATTTTCTCGCGCTGCTCGCGGCTGCGGCGCACCAGTAAGACTTCAACCGGCAGATCTTCAGTCAGCGCCTGGATTTTTCGCTGCATATCATGCAGGTAGTCATCGGTGGTGATTTCGATGTCCAGCCAGATGGGGGGATCCTGCTCGACATCGCGCCACTGCTCCAGCTGGGCGGTAATGGCGTCGAGATCGCCTTTCAGCACCGCCAGTGGCTGAGTGACCGGAACGTCCAGCGTCTCGACGGCGCTGAGTTTTCCGTCGCAGAAGCTCACCAGATGCACGGATTTGGCTTTACCCGTTTCATCGAAGCTGAGTGAAAGGGGGGAGCCGCAGTAGCGAATGTGTTCGCAGCCGCCGATAACCTGCGCGCGGTGGATATGCCCAAGCGCGATGTAGTCCGCTGGCGGGAAGTTTTGCGCCGGAAAGGCGTCCAGCGTGCCGATATAGATGTCACGAACGGCGTCACTTTTACTGGCCCCGACGGTGGTGAGATGCCCGGTCGCAATCACCGGAATCGGCTGTTCGCCGCGCAGGGCGCAGGCTTCGGCGTACTGCTGGTGATAATACTCGGTGATGGCCTGTAAAAGATGTTGCTGTTTTTGTGCGCCTGACAGCCCTGCCTGGCTTTGCACGATATCGCGGGGACGTAAAAACGGGATAGGGCACAGTACCGCCCCTGGTGTACCGTCCCGTTTTTTCAGGAGCTGCGGCGCGTGCCCGGCGCTGGCGACGACGGTGGTATTAAGAAAGGCCAGGATGTCGCGGGATTCGTTGAGCGTCGCGACGGAATCATGGTTACCGGCGACAATCACCAGATGACAGCCGGTTTGCTGTAAATTCACCACGAAGCGGTTATACAGTTCTCGCGCATAGCTGGGAGGAGAGCCGGTATCAAAGATGTCACCCGCCACAATAATCGCGTCCACCTCATGCGCCTGGGCCACTTCCAGCAGCCAGTTCAGGAACGCGTCATGTTCGGCCGCACGGCTTTTGCTGTAAAAATTTTGACCCAGATGCCAGTCCGAGGTGTGAAGTATGCGCATAGCTGATCCGTGGCGAAAAAGAGAAAGCAGGATTATAAACCTTCAGGGAAGGGAAAATAACCGCTGTAATAAAACAACAGTTTGGCTATTGTCGTGGTACTGTTTTTCATAAATCTGTCATAAATCTGACGCATAATGGCGCCGAATTACAAACTTGTAACGTACATAAGATAAGACAGGGCAAAGTATGGCGAGACGTATTCTGGTCGTAGAAGATGAAGCTCCAATTCGTGAAATGGTGTGCTTCGTGCTCGAGCAAAATGGCTTCCAGCCGGTTGAAGCGGAAGATTATGACAGCGCAGTGAACCAGCTGAATGAACCCTGGCCCGATCTGATTCTGCTGGACTGGATGCTGCCCGGCGGTTCCGGACTGCAGTTTATCAAGCACCTGAAGCGTGAAGCGCTGACCCGCGACATCCCGGTGGTGATGCTGACGGCGCGCGGTGAAGAAGAGGATCGCGTGCGCGGTCTGGAGACCGGCGCGGACGACTACATTACCAAACCGTTTTCACCGAAAGAGCTGGTGGCCCGCATTAAAGCCGTGATGCGCCGCATTTCACCGATGGCGGTGGAAGAGGTGATCGAGATGCAGGGACTGAGCCTTGACCCCACCTCACACCGCGTAATGACCGGTGAAAATCCCCTCGACATGGGGCCTACCGAATTTAAACTCCTGCACTTCTTTATGACTCACCCGGAACGCGTTTACAGCCGCGAGCAGTTGCTGAATAACGTCTGGGGAACTAACGTGTATGTCGAAGACCGGACGGTTGACGTACATATCCGCCGCCTGCGAAAAGCGCTGGAACTGAGCGGCCACGATCGCATGGTGCAGACGGTCCGCGGCACGGGTTATCGTTTTTCTACCCGTTTCTGAACAATGACAGGAGTGTGACGCGTGCTGGAACGTCTGTCATGGAAAAGGCTCGTCTTTGAACTGATCTTATGCTGTATTCCGGCCTTCATTCTGGGGGCCTTTCTTGGACACCTGCCGTGGTTTCTGCTGGCGTCGGTCACCGGGCTGCTGATCTGGCATTTCTGGAACCTGCTGCGCCTCTCCTGGTGGCTGTGGGTTGACCGCAGTATGACGCCGCCGCCGGGAAGCGGCAGCTGGGAGCCGCTGCTGTACGGTCTGCATCAGATGCAGATGCGTAATAAAAAGCGCCGCCGCGAGCTGGGAAGCCTGATTAAGCGTTTTCGCAGCGGTGCGGAATCGCTGCCGGATGCGGTCATCCTGACCACTGAAGAAGGGACCATCTTCTGGTGTAATGGTCTGGCACAACAGCTGCTGGGCCTGCGCTGGCCGGATGATAATGGCCAGAATATCCTCAACCTTCTGCGCTATCCCGAGTTCACGCTGTACCTGAAAAAGCGTGATTTTACCCGACCGCACAATCTGAAGCTCAATAACGGTCGCCATCTGGAAATCCGCGTGATGCCCTACAGCGATAAGCAGTGGCTGATGGTGGCGCGCGATGTCACCCAGATGCACCAGCTGGAGGGGGCGCGTCGCAACTTCTTTGCAAACGTCAGCCATGAACTGCGGACTCCGCTGACCGTGCTTCAGGGCTACCTGGAGATGATGCAGGAGCAAACGCTTGAAGGTGCGCCGCGCGAGAAAGCGCTGCACACCATGCGCGAGCAAACGCACCGGATGGAAGGCCTGGTGAAGCAGTTGCTGACGCTCTCGAAGATTGAAGCCGCGCCAACGCTTGCGCTGAATGACACCATCGATGTGCCAATGATGCTGCGGGTCGTGGAGGGTGAAGCGCAAACCTTAAGCCACAACAGGCATCACCTGACCTTTGAGGTCGACAACACGCTAAAGGTGCTGGGCAGTGAAGATGAACTGCGTAGTGCCATTTCTAACCTGGTGTATAACGCGGTGAATCATACGCCGGAAGGGACGGACATCGTGGTGCGCTGGCACCATACCCCGACGGGAGCCGAATTTAGCGTGGAGGACAACGGGCCGGGTATCGCGCCGGAGCATATTCCGCGTCTCACCGAGCGCTTCTACCGCGTGGATAAAGCGCGTTCGCGGCAGACCGGAGGAAGCGGCCTGGGGCTGGCGATTGTTAAACATGCGGTGAATCACCACGAAAGCCGTCTCGATATCGAGAGCACGCTGGGTAAAGGAACCCGCTTCAGCTTCGTGATCCCGGAACGATTAATTGCCAAAAAGATCGCCTGACAGCCTGTGTGTCATTTTACCTTTCCATGGGTCAGCCTCTGCTGGCCCGTTTGCTTTGCAGCCAGGCGAAACGCGGATGAATTTTATACGGTTGATGCTTTTTTGTTCGCATGATTAGCCATGGCTTTTTCATGAAATTAGCGAATTATTCTGGTCCGTATTTTCATGCTGGCATATTGTTCTGGTTTTGCGATCCCTCCTTGCCTTTAAACGTTATAAGCGTTTAAATTGCGCCCCAGATACTGTCAGACCGACTGTATTTGCGTGGTAAATCGAAAAACTATTCTTCTCCACGCCAGGACGGGAGCATTTCCCGCTGAAATTGAGCAATTTTTCGGCTGTATCGTCCCACCAGGGAAAACGAAAATCTCAATGTTTTCAACACCACATCCACAGGCAGTAAGGTTTTATGACCCATCACTTAAAATCGCGTGACATCATCGCGCTGGGCTTTATGACATTTGCGCTGTTCGTTGGCGCAGGCAACATCATTTTTCCTCCCATGGTTGGCTTACAGGCGGGTGAACACGTCTGGACGGCCGCGTTTGGTTTCCTGATTACTGCCGTGGGTCTGCCGGTGCTGACCGTCATCGCGCTGGCGAAAGTCGGCGGCGGTGTGGATAGCCTCAGCACCCCGATTGGCAAAGTGGCGGGCGTTCTGCTGGCAACCGTCTGCTACCTGGCTGTTGGTCCACTGTTTGCGACCCCGCGTACGGCGACCGTTTCCTTCGAAGTGGGGATTGCTCCCCTGACCGGTGACGGCGCGATGCCGCTGTTTATTTACAGCCTGATTTACTTCGCGATTGTGATTCTGGTTTCCCTCTATCCGGGCAAGCTGCTGGATACCGTGGGTAACTTCCTTGCACCGCTGAAAATTGTGGCGCTGATTGTCCTGGCGGTAGCGGCTGTTGTCTGGCCTGCAGGCCCGATCAGCGACGCGATGGACGCCTACAAAAACGCCGCGTTCTCTAACGGCTTTGTGAACGGCTATCTGACGATGGATACGCTGGGGGCGATGGTGTTTGGTATCGTTATCGTTAACGCCGCACGTTCCCGCGGTGTGACCGAAGCGCGCCTGCTGACCCGCTATACCATCTGGGCTGGCCTGATGGCCGGCGTGGGTCTGACGCTGCTGTATCTGGCGCTGTTCCGTCTGGGCTCCGACAGCGCCATGCTGGTGGATCAGAACGCGAACGGTGCGGCTATCCTGCACGCTTACGTCCAGCACACCTTTGGTGGCGCGGGCAGTATGCTGCTGGCGGCGCTGATCTTCCTGGCGTGTCTGGTGACCGCGGTTGGCCTGACCTGCGCCTGTGCAGAGTTCTTCGCGCAGTATCTGCCGCTCTCTTACCGCACCCTGGTGTTTATCCTCGGTATCTTCTCCATGGCGGTGTCTAACCTCGGTCTGAGCCACCTGATTCAGGTCTCGATTCCGGTGCTGACAGCGATTTACCCGCCGTGTATCGTGCTGGTGGTGCTGAGCTTTACTCGCCCGTGGTGGAATAACTCCTCACGAATTATTGCGCCAGCCATGTTTATCAGCCTGATTTTTGGTATCCTTGACGGGATTAAAGCATCAGCGTTTGCGCAAATACTGCCAGCCTGGACACAGCGTCTGCCGCTGTCCGAGCAGGGCCTGGCCTGGCTGATGCCTACCGTTGTTGCACTGGTGCTGGCGATTATCTGGGACCGTGCTGCAGGGCGTCAGGTGACATCAAACGCCCATTAATCAACGGCAACAAACTGTTTAACCACGGGGCTTAAGGCCCCGTGGTTTTTTGTTTTTTCGTGTTGAATGGCAAGATTTAAATGGAAAGCACTAACAAACTCAAACGTGGGCTGAGCACGCGCCACATTCGCTTTATGGCGCTGGGCTCTGCTATCGGTACCGGTCTTTTTTATGGCTCGGCAGATGCCATCAAAATGGCCGGTCCCAGCGTTCTGCTGGCCTATATCATCGGCGGCGTGGCGGCGTATATCATCATGCGCGCCCTCGGTGAAATGTCTGTTCACAATCCGTCCGCCAGCTCATTCTCGCGCTATGCGCAGGAAAACCTCGGCCCGCTGGCCGGGTTCATCACCGGCTGGACCTACTGTTTCGAAATCCTGATTGTGGCGATCGCCGACGTAACGGCGTTTGGCATCTATATGGGCGTCTGGTTCCCGGCGGTGCCGCACTGGATTTGGGTCCTGAGCGTGGTGCTGATCATCTGTGCCGTTAACCTGATGAGCGTGAAGGTGTTTGGCGAACTGGAGTTCTGGTTCTCCTTCTTCAAGGTCGCCACCATCATCATCATGATTGTGGCCGGTTTCGGCATCATCATCTGGGGGATTGGCAACGGCGGTCAGCCAACCGGTATCCATAACCTCTGGAGCAACGGTGGCTTCTTCAGCAACGGCTGGCTCGGCATGGTGATGTCGCTGCAGATGGTGATGTTCGCTTACGGCGGTATCGAGATTATCGGTATCACCGCCGGGGAAGCAAAAAACCCGGAGAAATCCATTCCACGCGCCATCAACTCCGTGCCGATGCGTATTCTGGTGTTCTATGTGGGGACGCTGTTCGTCATTATGTCCATCTACCCGTGGAACCAGGTGGGCACTAACGGTAGCCCGTTTGTGCTGACCTTCCAGCATATGGGCATTGCGTTTGCGGCCAGTATTCTGAACTTTGTGGTGCTGACCGCCTCACTTTCCGCGATCAACAGTGACGTTTTTGGCGTGGGCCGTATGCTCCACGGCATGGCGGAGCAGGGCAGTGCGCCGAAGGTGTTCGCTAAAACCTCACGTCGCGGCACGCCGTGGGTAACGGTCGTGGTCATGACCGTTGCGCTGCTGTTCTCGGTTTACCTGAACTACATCATGCCGGAGAACGTCTTCCTGGTGATTGCGTCTCTCGCGACCTTCGCAACCGTCTGGGTGTGGATCATGATCCTGCTGTCGCAGATTGCGTTCCGCCGTCGTCTCTCGCCGGACGAGGCGAAAGCGCTGAAGTTCAAAGTCCCGGGTGGTGTCGCAACGACCGTCGTCGGGCTGATCTTCCTGGTGTTTATCATTGGCCTGATTGGCTACCACCCGGATACCCGTATTTCTCTCTACGTCGGCTGTGCGTGGATCGTGCTGCTGCTGGTGGGCTGGATGTTTAAGTGCCGCCGCGACCGCCAGCTGGCGGAAGCGCAGTAAGGTAAAAATGCCGGGTGGCGCTGCGCTTACCCGGCCTACACTCCCTTTTACCCCCGAAAAAAACTCCTCCCCCGTCCTCCTCCCCCAATAAATCACGTCATGGTGAGCTATCCTTAACCACCCTGTGGCAAGGTGACGTCAATTTCATCAAAGGGGATTCGTGATGTTAAATGCCTGGCACCTTCCGGTTGCGCCATTTGTTAAGCAAAACAAAGACAACCTTGTGATTACGCTCTGGCTGGCCGGGGAAAACCAGCCTGAACGCGTGACGCTCCGCGCCGAAGTGGATAATGAAGAAACCACGCTGAAAATGCATAAACAGCGCAGCCAGCCGCAGCCGGGGATCACGGCGTGGCGGGCGAATATCGACCTGAGCAGCGGCCAGCCGCGCCGTCGCTACAGCTTCAAACTGCTGTGGAATAACCGCCAGCTGTGGTTTACCCCGCAGGGATTTAGCCGTTTCCCGCCCGCACGGCTGGAACAGTTTGCCGTTGATTACCCGGATAACGGCCCGCAGTGGGTTAACGATCAGATCTTTTACCAGATCTTCCCGGACCGTTTTGCCCGCAGCCAGAAGCGGACTGCCGAACAGGATAAGGTCTATTACCACCATGCGGCGGGCCATGACATCATTCTGAAAGCGTGGGATGAACCATTAACCGCGCAGGCTGGCGGCTCGACCTTTTACGGCGGCGATCTGGACGGCATCAGCGAGAAGCTGCCGTATCTGAAAAAACTGGGCGTAACGGCGCTGTATCTCAACCCGGTGTTTAAAGCCCCGAGCGTACATAAATACGATACCGAAGATTATCGCCACGTTGACCCGCAGTTTGGCGGTGATGAGGCGCTGCTGCGCCTGCGTCAGAATACGCAAAATGAAGGCATGCGCCTTATTCTCGACGGGGTGTTCAACCACAGCGGCGATTCTCACGCCTGGTTTGACCGTCATAATCAGTCGATGGGCGGGGCATGTCATAACCCGGATTCGCCGCAACGCGACTGGTACAGCTTTAACGAGGAGGGCCGTGCACTGGACTGGCTGGGCTACCCGAGCCTGCCGAAGCTGGATTTTCAGTCGCCTTCTCTTATCAATGAAGTTTACGGCGGTGAAAACAGTATCGTCCGTCACTGGCTGAAGGCGCCGTGGAATATGGACGGCTGGCGTCTGGACGTGGTGCATATGCTGGGGGAAGCGGGCGGGGCGCGGAATAACCTTCAGCACGTCGCCGGGATCACGCGCTCGGCAAAAGCGGCCCAGCCTGAGGCGTTCGTCTTTGGCGAACACTTTGGTGACGCGCGCCAGTGGCTGCAGGCCGATGCGGAAGATGCGGCGATGAACTATCGCGGCTTTACCTTCCCGCTGTGGGGATTCCTCGCCAACACTGACATCTCCTACGATCCGAATCATATCGATGCGGAAACCTGCATGGCGTGGATGGAGAACTATCGCGCCGGTCTGTCCCATCAGCAGCAGCTGCGGATGTTTAACCAGCTCGATAGCCACGATACCGCGCGCTTTAAATCCCTGCTCGGCAAGGATGTCGCGCGTCTGCCGCTGGCGGTCACCTGGCTCTTTACCTGGCCGGGCGTACCGTGCATCTACTATGGCGACGAAGTGGGGCTGAACGGTAACAACGATCCGTTCTGCCGCAAAACGTTCCCGTGGGCACCAGAGCAGCAGGACAAGGTACTGTTCAGCCTGTATCAGCGGCTGGCGAAGCTGCGCAAGCAGAGTCTCGCCCTGCGCTACGGCGGCTGCCAGGTGGTGTATGCTCACGACAACGTGGTGGTCTTTGTCCGGATTTATCAGCAGCAGCGCGTGCTGGTGGCGATTAACCGGGGCGAGGCCTGCGAAGTGGTGCTGGAATATTCACCGCTGCTGGCAGATAAAACGTGGAAGAGCAAAGAGGGTAAAGCGACGTTGCAGGACGGCGTGCTTTCGCTTCCGGCGATCTCCGCGGCGGTCTGGTTCGGCAGTTAAGCGCGGACGGAACGGTTTTCACCTTTTAAGATGGCGCAAATGCAACGAGTTGTGTCAATCTTAACAGATCGTTTACGGTGAAGGTGGAAACATGGACGAGCTTTACATCCTTGGCTGTTTATTTCTGGTTTTTGCGCTGGTGGTTGCGCCCGTGCTTGCGGTTATTGGCTTTAATCGAAGCTCGGCGGCACAACAGGAGATCGCCCGACTTCGCCAGCGCATTGAGGCCCTTGAACAGCGCGGCGTGGCGGAGAACGCACCGGAGCCTGAACAGGCCGTTGCGCCGGCGGACATGACCGAACCGGTGGTCGATGACGCGCCCGCGTCTGTCGACCCCTGGCGCCCGGAGAGTCCCGCCGTTGCGGCAGTACCCGTTGCACCCCCAGCGCCAGCGACCAAACAGCCTTCTGCCTTTGGCGGTATGCTGTCGTCGCTGGTGCGCTGGTTCATGCAGGGTAATCCGCTGGCGAAACTGGGGATCCTGTTGCTCTTTCTTGGGCTTTCATTCCTGCTGCGCTATACCGTCGAGCACTCCCTGTTCCCGCTTGAGCTCCGCCTGGCCGCGACGGCGCTGTTTGCTATCGTCCTGCTGGCCCTCGGGTGGCGGCTGCGGCACAGACAGCGCGTCTATGCGCTGATCCTGCAGGGGGGCGCGACAGGCATTCTCTATCTGACCGTCTTTGGCGCTTTCCGGCTCTGGCAAATGTTGCCGATGACGCTGGCCTTTGCATTGCTGGTGGTGATTTGCGCGGCGAGCGTCGGGCTGGCGGTGCTGCAGAAGGCGCTGAGCCTGGCCATGCTGGCAAGCCTCGGTGGCTATCTTGCGCCGCTGCTCTTGTCTACCGGGGGCGGTAGCTTTGTGGCGCTGTTCTCTTTCTATCTCCTGCTTTCTATCGGCATTCTCGCGATTAGCATCTGGCAGCACTGGCGCGAGCTCAATCTCCTCGGGCTGCTGTTTACGTTTGGCGTGGGCGGCCTGTGGGGGCTGAACGACTACAGGCCAGAAGACTATTGGGTCTGCCAGCTGTTCCTGATTGCTAACACGTTGATATTCGGCGTGCTGAGCGTGGCGCTGTCGCTGCGGGCGCAGGAGAAAGGCAAGCAGATTATTGACGGTGTCCTGCTGTTTGCCCCACCGCTGGTTGGTTTTGGCATGCAGTATGGCATGACGCAGCACTGGACCTACGGCCCGGCACTGAGTGCCCTCGGATATGGCGCCTTTTATCTTACCCTTGCGTTCCTCGCCCTGCGGCGCTATCCCTCTCTCGGACGGCCGCTGGTTATGGCGGCGCTGGCAATCGGCGGCGGGTTTGCCACGCTCGCCATTCCGCTGGCGCTGTCGGCGCGCTGGACGGCAATGGCCTGGGCGCTGGAGGGGCTGGGCATCCTCTGGCTGGGCGTACAACAGCAGCAGCGGCGCATGAGCTATAGCGGGACGGCGCTGCTGGTGCTGGCGCTTGGCAGCGCGCTGTGGGCGCAAACGAATGGTGTGACGTCTCTGAGCCTGTTGCTGATCTTCACCATCCTCAGCCTCTGCTGGCTGGCTGCAGCCTGGCTGTGGCGGACTCTCTTGCTGCCGGTCAGCTGGGCGCTGCTGGCAGGCGGGCTGTTGTTCTGGATAGTGGCGCAGCTGGGGGCGGCGCAGCTAATGCTGAAGCAGGAATTATCTGTTCTGGCAGGCGTGCTGGCGCTCTCGGCCGTGTCGGTCTGGGGCTGGCGGCAGGCCGCCGCGCGTCTGGCGTGGCGAGAGCTGGATGCCAGCAAATGGCTGCTGTGGCCGCTGATGCTGCTGATGGTGGGTTATCAGCTCTGGCATCAGCAGGTCTTTGCCGCCGGCTGGTCAAATCTGGCGTGGTGCGTTGCGCTTCCTGCCGCGCTGATGCTGCTGTGGCGCGACGGTAAAAGGCTCCTCCCGCGTATCGCGATGGGGCTGCATCTGTCGCTGTTCTGGATGATTTTACTGGCGCTGGCGGCGGAGCTTTACTGGTTTGCCCGGTCGCTGCCGTGGGGGATGGCGGCCTGGGGCAGTGGACTGGCGATGGCCGCGGGGGGCGGTTTGATTATGGCGCTCCGGGCGGCGGTACGGCGTCGCGTTTGGCCCTTCCGGGAGTGGCCTGCGCTTTATGCCTGCCTGGCACCGATCCCTGTGGTCGTGACGCTGCTGGTATTGCTGGTCGTGACCAATTTCCAGGACGGTGTGGTCTATCGTCAGACCTGGCTGCCGCTGGTGAATCCGCTGGAGGAAGGTGCCGCGTTCGCACTGCTGGGGCTGGTGATCTTTTATCGGGCGGTGGAGCGCTACTACCCGGCATTGCTTGCGCAAGCGCGCCCGTGGCCTGCCGTCGCGCTGATGGCGTTTGGCTTCTGGTGGCTTAACGGTGCGCTGATGCGCGCCCTGGCCTGGTACGGCGACGTGGCCTGGAATATGGCATCGCTGTGGGATTCGCGGCTTATCCAGACCAGCTTTGCCCTGTTCTGGATGCTGAGCGCGCTGGTGGTCATGATCCATGCCACCCGTCGGGCTTCCCGGCAGGAGTGGCTCTGCGGCGCCGTGCTGCTCGGTGTGGTGATGGTTAAACTGATGCTGGTAGACAGCGCGGGCGGAGGCGGTCTGTCGCGCGCGGTGGCGTTTATCGGCGTGGCGATACTGGTGCTGATTGTGGGGTATTTCTCACCGCTGCCGCCCAAAACAGGAGATGAAAAATGAAATGGATGAATGCGGTAGTGTTTACCGCGCTGCTGGCGCTTTGCGGCCCGGCGCTTTGCGACGAGGGACAAACGGAATCGCCGCGGGACTATGCCTTTGGTCGTTCACTCGATACATCTGTCCCTTCCCAGTGGTATCGGGTCATGCTCCCGCTCGCCGTTTATGAACAGAGCACGTCACCAGAACTGCATGATGTTCGCGTCTTTAATCAGTCGGGCGAGCCGGTGCCTTTTAGCCTGGTCACCGCCACGCGTCCGCAGGCGACCCCGCAATCCACGGCGCTGCGCCTCTTCCCTCTGGACGCGTCGCCGCTTGCGCCTTCGCGAGACGCCGGGGATAGCGATAAGGTCCTGCTCCGTTCCCGCAACGGCGTGGAGATTGTGCTGGAAGGGCAAAACACGGCCGCCTCAGGGCAACATTACCTCCTGACGCTGCCGGAGCAGAACGCAGGTGAGATTGTCCTGTCCCAGCTTCAGCTGCTCTGGAATGCTCCCCGGACACCGTGGCAGGGAACCGCGTCGGTCTATTACAGCGAGGATCTTAAGCGTTGGTTTAGCCTGCGTGAGGATATGCCCTTGCTGGATGTCGTCAGCGGTCAGGATCGTCTTAAGCTCGATCGGATCGATACCGACATGGTGCTGTCTCCCGATGCGAACCGCTATCTGCTGGTGGTGCTGAATTCGGAACACCCGGGCCTGACACTGACCGGCGTAAACGCAATTAGCGCACCTGCGCAGGCCATGTCTGAAGAAATGAGTCTGGAGGGCGAGGCGGAACCGTTATCGGCAAGCGAAGCGCAATGGCACTGGACACATCCGCAGCCCCTGAGCGCGGTCAGTATCACCCTGAATGGTGACGGTGTCCTTCCCGTGGAAATCGCCTGGCGGAGTACGGAAAAAGACAGATGGCACCCCCTGAAGAAAGAGGTCCTTTACCGTCTGGAGGGGAAAACATCGGCACCGGTTTCGCTCAACGGCGGGCTGGTCCAGGCGGTGAAAATCACGACTCTGAATGCGCGTCTGCCGGAAAACCTGCCGGTCGTGACGGGGCATCGCGACCGCTATGACCTCGTGTTTAACGCGCAGGGGAAAGCGCCGTACGTGCTCGCCTGGGGCAACGGAGCAGCAAAGCCTGCCAGCGTGGAGCCCGACATGCTGATCCCTGCCGACCTGCGCAAAACCTATGATCTGGCAAATCTGCCGCAGGCTGACATTCAGGATAATGTCGCATTAGGCGGCGAGGGGCGTTTAACCGCCACGTCCGCGGCCGAGCGGGAGAGCAGGATGAACACGCTACTGGTCTGGGGCGTGCTGATTGCGGGTGTCGTTCTGCTGGCGGGCATGGCCTGGCGCATCTGGCGAGAGACGCAGCGTAAGGCATAAAAAAAGGCCCGCATTAGCGGGCCTTCTCGTAAACCGTGCCGATTACAGGCTGGATACGTTCTCGGACAGGTATTTTGCTACGCCGTCTGGAGAAGCAGCCATACCTTCTTTTCCTTTTTCCCACTGAGCCGGGCACACTTCACCGTGCTCTTCGTGGAACTGCAGCGCGTCAACCATACGCAGCATTTCGTCGATGTTACGACCCAGCGGCAGATCGTTTACAACCTGGTGACGCACGATGCCGTTTGCGTCGATCAGGAAAGAACCACGCAGTGCAACGCCAGCGTCCGGATGTTCGATACCGTAAGCCTGCTGGATTTCGCGTTTGATGTCCGCAACCATTGCGTATTTCACCGCACCGATGCCGCCTTTGTCGACAGGGGTGTTACGCCATGCGTTGTGTACAAACTCAGAGTCGAAGGAGACGCCAACCACTTCCACGCCACGCTTCTGGAATTCTTCATAACGTTTGTCGAACGCGATCAGTTCAGACGGGCAAACGAAAGTGAAGTCCATTGGCCAGAAGAACAGAACGGTCGTTTTACCGTTGGTGTGCTGTTTGAAGTTGAAGTTTTCAACGATTTCACCGTTGCCCAGAACTGCTGCAGCTGTAAAATCCGGAGCCGGACGAGTTACCAGAACCATATGATTCTCCTGTAGATACTAAGGTTATTTGGAACGCAACGCGAGCCAGTATAGAGAGTGTTCAGGGATAAGACAAAGAGGTGGTGACAATCGTTCCGCCAGCTTTTACCTATCAATGTGAAATCTGTCAGAGCTGTTTGCTTTTCGCCTGGGCCATCATGCGCGGGTAAAATTGCCAGAAACGCGTTTCCAGCGCGTCGTAATGTTCATCCAGGTCATACCAGGAGTCGCGCAGGGCATCCAGCCGCGGGCGCCGGCTCGCCATGCCGTTTAACACATTCTGAATGAAGTCCATATCGCGGTAGCGCTCCAGCCAGCGTTCTGACCACAGATAGTTATTGAGATTCACAAAGCGCGGCGGCGAGTCGGGCAGAATAATCGACACTTGCTGATGGGCGTAGCGTACAAACTCCGGCAATGGCATCTCCGGCGACAGCTGTCCCCAGTGGCGCGACAGGAAGTGATCCCACATCACGTCGAGCGTGATCGGCGCGACGCGGCGCGTTTCGGGGCGAAACCACCCTTTGGCCTCGGTCACTTCCGGCAGGTTATCCGTCAGAACGTCGATGCGGCGATGCATAAAAATGCCGTCGACCACCTCAGGGGAATAGTTTTCAGCGGGGTTGCCGCGCACGAAATCGGCCAGCAAATTACCGGAAAGGGAGCTGTCAGCGAGGTGAGCGAGATGCAGGTGAGCGAGAAAATTCATGCGTTTTATTTGTCCGGGGGCGGCTAGTTGTTGCAGCAAAAGGGTGTGAGCACTAGACTATGCCGCCTGTTTTTAAGTCACGAGTATACGTCATGCGCGTCGCCGATTTCTCCTTTGAACTACCTGAATCCCTGATTGCTCACTACCCCATGCCTGAGCGCAGTAGCTGTCGTTTGCTGTCACTGGATGGGCCAACGGGCGAGCTGACGCACGGTACTTTCACCGATTTGCTCGACAAGCTCAACCCTGGCGATCTGCTGGTCTTTAACAATACCCGCGTGATCCCGGCGCGTCTGTTTGGCCGTAAAGCCAGCGGCGGCAAGATTGAAGTGCTGGTCGAACGTATGCTCGATGATAAACGTATTCTGGCACATATTCGCGCGTCTAAGGCGCCGAAGCCGGGTGCGGAACTGCTGCTGGGCGATGATGAAAGCATCAACGCGACCATGACCGCGCGACACGACGCGCTGTTCGAAGTGGAGTTTAACGACGAACGCACCGTGCTCGACATTCTGAACGCCATCGGCCACATGCCGCTGCCGCCGTACATTGAGCGTCCGGACGAAGAGGCCGACCGCGAGTTGTACCAGACCGTCTACAGCCAGAAGCCTGGCGCGGTCGCGGCGCCGACGGCAGGCCTGCACTTTGATGAACCCCTGCTGGAAAAACTGCGCGCGAAAGGGGTTGAGATGGCGTTTGTGACGCTGCACGTCGGGGCGGGAACCTTCCAGCCGGTGCGCGTGGACAGCATCGAAGATCACATCATGCACTCTGAATATGCTGAAGTGCCGCAGGATGTGGTGGATGCGGTGCTGGCGGCGAAAGCGCGCGGTAGCCGTGTCGTTGCGGTCGGTACGACCTCGGTGCGCTCACTGGAGAGTGCCGCGCAGGCGGCGAAAAATGGTCTTATCGAGCCGTTTTTTGGCGATACGCAGATCTTTATCTACCCGGGCTATCAGTACAAAGTGATTGACGCGCTGGTGACCAACTTCCATCTGCCTGAATCAACGCTGATTATGCTGGTCTCCGCGTTTGCGGGTTATCAGCATACAATGAATGCCTACAAGTCTGCGGTAGAACAAAAATATCGCTTTTTTAGCTACGGGGACGCGATGTTTATCACGTACAATCCGCTGGCTTTGAATGAGCGTGTCGGGGAATAAGTCCGCGGCACCGGAATAATGTGTTGGACTGTTTTTCTGGCACAGAGGAAAGAAAATGAAATTTGAACTTGATACCACCGATGGCCGCGCGCGTCGCGGCCGCCTGGTGTTTGATCGCGGCGTGGTGGAAACCCCCGCGTTTATGCCTGTGGGCACCTACGGCACCGTCAAAGGGATGACGCCGGAAGAGGTGGAAGCCACTGGCGCGCAGATTATCCTCGGCAATACTTTCCACCTGTGGCTGCGCCCGGGCCAGGAGATCATGAAGCTCCACGGCGATCTGCATGATTTCATGCAGTGGAAAGGCCCCATCCTGACCGACTCCGGCGGCTTCCAGGTCTTCAGCCTTGGTGATATCCGTAAGATCACCGAAGAGGGTGTTCACTTCCGTAACCCGATCAACGGCGATCCGATTTTCCTCGATCCTGAAAAATCGATGGAGATTCAGTACGATCTCGGCTCTGACATCGTGATGATCTTCGACGAATGTACGCCGTACCCGGCTGACTGGGATTACGCGAAGCGCTCAATGGAGATGTCGCTGCGCTGGGCGAAGCGTAGCCGCGATCGTTTTGACTCCCTGCAGAACAAAAATGCGCTGTTCGGCATTATCCAGGGCAGCGTTTACGAAGATTTACGCGATATCTCTGTTAAAGGTCTGGTAGAGATAGGTTTTGATGGCTACGCTGTCGGCGGTTTGGCTGTCGGTGAGCCGAAGGAAGACATGCATCGCATTCTGGAACATGTCTGCCCGCAGATCCCGGCTGATAAACCCCGTTACCTGATGGGCGTGGGTAAACCAGAAGATCTGGTTGAAGGCGTGCGCCGCGGCATCGATATGTTCGACTGCGTCATGCCAACCCGCAACGCGCGTAACGGTCATCTGTTTGTTACCGATGGCGTGGTGAAAATCCGTAACGCGAAGCATAAAAGTGACACCAGTCCGCTCGACGCCGAGTGCGATTGCTATACCTGTCGCCATTATTCTCGCGCGTATCTGCATCATCTCGATCGTTGCAATGAGATTTTGGGCGCGCGTCTCAATACCATTCATAACCTTCGCTATTATCAGCGCTTAATGGCTGGTTTACGCAAGGCTATCGAAGAGGGTAAATTAGAGAGCTTCGTGACCGATTTTTACCAACGTCAGGGTCGAACCGTTCCACCTTTGAACGTTGATTAATATTAATAATGAGGGAATTTGAATGAGCTTTTTTATTTCTGATGCGGTAGCGGCAACAGGTGCTCCGGCGCAGGGCAGCCCGATGTCTCTGATTCTGATGCTGGTTGTGTTCGGTCTGATCTTCTACTTCATGATCCTGCGCCCACAGCAGAAGCGTACCAAAGAGCACAAAAAGCTGATGGACTCCATCGCGAAAGGCGATGAAGTACTGACCAACGGTGGTCTGGTCGGTCGTGTAACGAAAGTGGCTGAAAGCGGCTACATTGCTATCGCCCTGAACGACACCACTGAAGTGGTCATCAAACGTGACTTCGTAGCTGCCGTTCTGCCGAAAGGCACCATGAAGGCGCTGTAATCCCAACTTTTCCCAAAGGGAACTGCCGTGTTAAACCGTTATCCTTTGTGGAAGTACATCATGCTGGTCGTCGTGATTCTCGTCGGCCTGCTGTACGCACTTCCCAACCTGTATGGTGAGGATCCGGCTGTTCAAATCACTGGCGCGCGCGGTGTCGCCGCCAGTGAGCAAACGCTGATCCAGGTCCAGAAAACGTTACAAGAAGAAAAAATTACCGCTAAGTCTGTGGCTCTGGAAGAGGGTGCAATTCTTGCTCGCTTCGACACCACCGACACGCAGCTCCGCGCTCGTGAAGCGCTGATGGGCGTGCTGGGTGATAAATACGTCGTGGCGCTTAACCTTGCTCCTGCAACCCCGCGTTGGCTGGCTGCGCTGAGCGCTGAGCCAATGAAACTCGGTCTTGACCTGCGTGGCGGCGTTCACTTCCTGATGGAAGTGGATATGGATACCGCGCTTGGCAAACTGCAGGAACAAAATATCGATAGCCTGCGCAGCGATCTGCGTGAAAAAGGCATCGCTTACACCACCGTGCGTAAAGAAGATAACTACGGTATGAGCATCACGTTCCGCGACAGCGCGGCGCGCGATCAGGCTGTAGATTACCTGACGCAACGTCACCGTGACCTGGTGATCACCTCTCAGGGCAGCAATCAGCTGCGTGCGGTGATGACCGATGCTCGACTGAAAGAAGCGCGTGAATATGCCGTTCAGCAGAACATCAATATTCTGCGTAACCGTGTAAACCAGCTGGGCGTCGCTGAGCCGCTGGTACAGCGTCAGGGTGCTGACCGTATCGTGGTTGAACTGCCGGGTATTCAGGACACCGCGCGTGCGAAAGAGATTCTGGGTGCGACCGCAACGCTGGAATTCCGTCTGGTGAATACCAACGTTGACCAGTCTGCTGCCGCTTCTGGCCGTATTCCGGGTGACTCGGAAGTGAAACAGACTCGCGAAGGTCAGCCGGTGGTGCTGTACAAACGCGTGATCCTGACCGGTGACCATATCACCGACTCCACTTCCAGCCAGGACGAATACAACCAGCCGCAGGTTAACATCTCGCTGGATAGCGCGGGTGGTAACATCATGTCTAACTTCACCAAGGACAACATCGGCAAACCGATGGCGACCCTGTTCGTGGAGTACAAAGACAGCGGTAAGAAAGATGCAAACGGCCGTGCGGTACTGGTGAAAGAAGAAGAGGTGATTAACATCGCCAACATCCAGTCTCGTCTGGGTAACAGCTTCCGTATTACCGGTATTAACAACCCGAACGAAGCGCGTCAGCTCTCTCTGCTGCTGCGTGCCGGTGCGCTGATTGCGCCAATTCAGATTGTTGAAGAACGTACCATTGGTCCAACGCTTGGGATGCAAAACATCCAGCAGGGTCTGGAAGCGTGTCTGGCCGGTCTGGTGGTCTCTATTCTCTTCATGATCTTCTTCTACAAGAAGTTTGGTCTGATTGCGACCAGCGCGCTGATCGCTAACCTGGTGCTGATCATCGGCATTATGTCCCTGCTGCCAGGGGCGACGCTGACCATGCCGGGGATTGCGGGTATCGTTCTGACCCTCGCGGTGGCGGTCGACGCCAACGTACTGATTAACGAACGTATCAAAGAAGAGTTGAGCAACGGTCGCTCTGTTCAGCAGGCGATTGACGAAGGTTACAAAGGCGCGTTTAGCTCCATCTTCGATGCGAACGTAACAACACTGATTAAGGTTCTTATCCTGTATGCAGTGGGTACTGGCGCGATCAAAGGCTTTGCGATTACAACCGGTATCGGTGTCGCAACGTCAATGTTTACCGCTATTGTCGGCACCCGTGCCATCGTGAACCTGCTGTACGGCGGCAAGCGCGTCAAAAAGCTGTCTATCTGAGGAGTGCGTTGTGGCACAGGAATATACTGTTGAACAATTGAACCACGGCCGTAAAGTCTGGGACTTTATGCGCTGGGACTACTGGGCCTTCGGCATTTCAGGTTTCCTGCTGATCCTGTCCATCGTCATTATGGGCGTGAAAGGCTTTAACTGGGGGCTTGATTTCACCGGGGGGACGGTCATCGAGATCTCCCTGGAAAAACCGGTCGATATGGACGAGATGCGCCTGTCTCTGCAGAAGGCGGGCTTTGAAGAGCCACTGCTGCAGAACTTCGGCAGCAGCCGCGACATCATGGTGCGTATGCCGCCGGTGCACGATGCCAACGGCAGCCAGGAGCTGGGCAGCAAGGTTGTGAACGTGATTAACGAAACAACCAGCCAGAATGCGGCGGTCAAACGTATTGAGTTCGTCGGCCCAAGCGTGGGTGCTGACCTGGCGCAAACCGGGGCCATGGCGCTGCTGGTGGCGCTGATTTCCATCCTGGTCTACGTCGGTTTCCGCTTTGAGTGGCGACTGGCGGCCGGTGTGGTTATCGCTCTGGCGCACGACGTGGTGATCACCATGGGGATACTGTCTCTGTTCCATATTGAGATTGACCTGACGATTGTGGCATCCCTGATGTCCGTTATCGGTTACTCACTGAACGACAGTATCGTGGTATCTGACCGTATCCGTGAAAACTTCCGTAAGATCCGTCGCGGTACGCCGTACGAAATCTTTAACGTGTCGTTGACCCAGACGCTGCACCGTACCTTGATCACATCCGGTACTACCCTGATGGTGATCCTGATGCTGTTCCTGTTCGGTGGCCCGGTACTGGAAGGCTTCTCGCTGACCATGCTGATTGGTGTCACCATCGGTACGGCGTCGTCTATCTACGTTGCGTCCGCACTGGCGCTGAAACTCGGCATGAAGCGCGAGCACCTGCTCCAGCAGAAAGTCGAGAAAGAAGGGGCGGATCAGCCGTCGATTCTGCCGTAAGCCGACGTTTAGCGCGTTATCGAAATCCCGGTCTGTTGACCGGGATTTTTTTTATCTGCTCCTGACAAACACTCCTGACAGTATGCTGTCAGGAGCCCTGTCGTAGACTCTTTTCGAACCCAAACAACCGTCAGGAGGATGTATGAGAAATGTGATTAACTGGTTTGAAATCCCGGTCACGGATATGGATCGCGCGATGAGTTTTTATGAGCCCGTGATGCAGGTGTCATTAAAACGCGAGAAAATGGACTGTGCTGAACTCGCCGTTTTCCCCCATGAGGAACCGTCTACTGGCGGGGCGCTGGCAAAATTTGAGGGCATTGTGCCGTCTCATGAAGGCGCTATTATCTATCTGCATACCGACAATCTGGCGGCCACGCTCGATCGCGTTGCCTCTGCTGGCGGCGAGTGCGTGTTTGGCCCACTGGAACTGCCGCATGGTATTGGCACTATCGCGTTGTTTACCGACAGCGAAGGTAATCGCGTCGGCCTCCATCAACCTGCCTGAGAGTTAACGAATCTATGACCCGACGCGCTGACCGTTTGTTTCAGATAGTGCAGATCCTGCGGGGCAGGCGTCTGACAACGGCAGCGCATCTGGCGGACCGCCTTGGCGTGTCCGAACGCACGGTCTATCGCGATATCCGCGACCTGTCGCTTTCCGGCGTGCCGGTGGAGGGCGAGGCAGGGAGCGGATACCGGCTGATGTCGGGTTTTGACCTGCCGCCGCTGATGCTGACAAACAAGGAGTCTGAGGCGTTGATTGTCGCGATTCGCCTGCTCAAAACCTGGGGCGGGGAGTCGCTGTCGCGTGAGCTGGAATCGGCTCAGGAGAAAGTGCTGGCGATCCTGCCCGAGGAGAGTCGTCGAAAGGCGGAGCAGACGCGGATTTACGCCCCGGACTTTTGCATGCAAAGCCACTCCCGCAGCGATTTTGACAGGATCCATCAGGCGATTTCCGCCCAGCGCGTGCTGGCGTTGCATTACCGTGATGAAGCCGGACAGCTCTCTAAACGCGAAGTTCAGCCGCTGGGGTTGTTCTTTTGGGGCGAGCGCTGGCTGCTGGCAGCGTGGTGCGAACGGCGCGAGGACTATCGCTGTTTCCGGCTCGACAGATGTCTCAATATTGCGCAGACGGAGAGGCGCTTTAGCGAGAGTGCGGACAGGTCGTTGGCGGATTTTTTACGGAAGGTGAAGCAGTAATAAGCCAGCCCTTGAGCTGGCTTTTTTGCCCGGCGGCGCTGCGCTTGCACGGGCCTACAGGTTTTGTAGGCCGGGTAAGGCGTAGCCGCCACCCGGCAACAATCATACGATTAGAAGTTGTAACCCACCACCAGGTAACCACCCCAACCGGTAGAACGAACGCTGAAGTCGCCGTTGCCGAAGTTCAGGCTGGCGTCGTCGTTCCACTGACCACCGTTGTGCCAGTAACGTGCCACAACAGAGTAGTGCCAGTGATCGTAGTTCAGCGCCAGGATGTGGCTGGATGCGATGGAGTCGTTGGTGCGCGCTTTCTTACCGTTCAGGTCGCGGAAGTCGTTGTCGCCCAGATCTGAACCCCAGTCAAAGTTGGTGAAGCCGATATAGCTCAGGTTGCCGCCCCACAGCTGGGTGATTGGCACAAAGTATTTCACTTTGAAACGGTAGCCATCCCACTCGTTTTCGTTCGCGGCACCGTAGTTCTGCCACTGATATTTCGCGTACACGTTCAGAGACAGGCTCATTGGCAGACCGGTGTCGATGTCCGTACCCAGACCCATGTACCAGGTGCTCTGGCGACCGGACTTATTACGGCCCATGTCGTAAATATAGTTGTTCGCGAAATACCACTCTTTGAACGGACCAAACGCCAGGCTGGTACCGGTCAGCTTATCAATAGAGAAGCGCGGTTCGATCTCCATGAACAGTGGGGAACCGTGGTTCCAGATACCTTTCGCGTCGGTGTTACCACCGAAGAAGACAGGTGCATCCATATAACCGTAGAAATCAAACCAGTCTTTCTTGGCGAATGCTTCGTATTCCAGGTAGGTATCGTTACGGATCTGTGGTCCGAAGCGGGTGTGGTAGCTGCCGACCACGTTAACGCTCTGGTGCCACCAGTCGGAGAGGTATTGTGGTTTATCGTTTTCCGCTGCGTTAACAGTGAAAGAAGAGGACAGTGCCAGCACGGCGCCAGCTGCGAGTAATGTTTTTTTCATAATCATGCCACTGATTGAAATTCCCTTCCGGGAGTGAAAAATGCGCGAATTGCGTTTCTAAATATTTCGTGTTTCTGCGGTGCCTATTATAGGAATCCCTGCTCACAAAAATATGTGTTGTTTCACATATCTCTCATACACGTAATCGATTGCGTTCACGTTTGCGTACTTTAAACGGGCGGGATTGTAGCGGCAATCATTTATGTTGCCAATCCATACGAAATGTAAATGTTAGCGGAGTGACATTGCACTCCGCGAAAAGAAGGGGTTATTGCGCGGCGGGTTGGATATCGTGAATACGGATAAAACCTAACTGATCCGGGGTCAGTCCGGTGAGCTGCAGCGGAATGTCAACATCGCTCGGAGCAAGCACGCTGGCGGGTGCAGTGAAAAGCTGATTTCTGACATTCACTTCCTGGTAGTTCTCCGTGGTGCCCTGGATCTGGCCCCACTCGACGGTGCCGCTGAAGGCCGGCAGCGGATCGTTGGATTCTCCCTGGATGCGTAATGTTGCGCGAGTACCATCTGCATTCGCCGCCACATTCACCAGAGACATTTTTAGCGTGCCAACCTGGCTGTTAAGTCGCGCAGGGGTATTCGCGCCCGGCAGCAGATAAACCCCGCTGCTGGATTTGGCGTTCAGCGCATTTTGCTGGGTGATCTTCACCGTTTCTTTGTTCAGTTTGTCCATCGCGGTATTAAGCGTATTCACGCTCTGTTTCATCTGACGGACTTCGGTTTGCTGTGCACAGGCGCTAAGGGTGAAGAGGCTCCCCACCAGCAATATTTTCAGGTAACGTCTTGTCATTGCGTTTATTTCCTTGAAATAACGGATCGCCCTAATGGTAGCCAGCATTGTGGCGTCAGACATAGATCCTTTATCTCAAAAAGCTCTTCCTTTGTTGTCAGGCCAGATCAGGGTAAAATGAAAATCAGTTAACCAGATAACAGGGATACCGTATGCATTGCCCATTTTGCTCCGCTGTGGATACCAAAGTCATCGACTCTCGTCTTGTGGGCGAAGGATCATCCGTACGCCGTCGTCGGCAGTGTCTGGTGTGTAACGAGCGTTTCACGACCTTTGAGGTGGCAGAGCTGGTCATGCCGCGCGTGGTAAAAACTAACGACGTGCGTGAACCCTTCAACGAAGAGAAATTGCGTAGCGGGATGCTGAAGGCCCTGGAAAAACGGCCCGTCAGTGCGGATGACGTTGAAATGGCGTTAAACCACATAAAATCTTACCTTCGTGGTTTGGGCGAGCGTGAAGTGCCCAGCAAGATGATCGGTAATCTGGTGATGGAACAGCTGAAAAAGCTCGATAAGGTCGCCTATATCCGCTTCGCCTCTGTTTATCGCAGTTTCGAAGATATCAAAGAGTTTGGCGAAGAGATCGCCCGCTTACAGGATTAAGTCCATGCAGGATGAGATGTACATGGCGCGCGCCATGAAACTGGCGCAGCGCGGTCGTTTTACCACCCACCCTAACCCGAATGTCGGGTGCGTTATCGTTAACGATGGCGAGATCGTGGGGGAAGGTTTTCACTACCGCGCGGGTGAGCCCCATGCTGAGGTTCATGCTCTGCGCATGGCCGGCGAGAAGGCGCGCGGCGCCACAGCCTACGTTACGCTAGAGCCCTGCAGCCATCACGGGCGTACGCCGCCGTGCTGCGACGCGCTGATTGCCGCAGGTGTTGCACGCGTGGTCGCATCAATGCAGGATCCGAATCCGCAGGTGGCGGGCCGGGGTCTGTATCGCCTGCAGCAGGAAGGGATTGAGGTCAGCCATGGCCTGATGATGCAGGACGCAGAGGCGCTTAATAAAGGCTTCCTGAAGCGCATGCGCACCGGGTTCCCGTATATTCAGCTTAAGCTGGGCGCCTCGCTGGATGGACGCACGGCGATGGCAAACGGTGAAAGCCAGTGGGTCACTTCGCCGCAGGCAAGGCGCGATGTGCAACGTCTGCGTGCGCAAAGCCATGCTATCCTCACCAGCAGTGAAACCGTTCTGGCTGACGATCCGGCGCTGACCGTGCGCTGGGACGAACTGAATGCCGATACCCAGGCGCTCTATCCGCAGGAGAACCTGCGCCAGCCGCTGCGTATTGTGATTGATAGTCAGAACCGTGTGACGCCAGAGCACCGCATTGTCCAGCAGCCGGGTGAAACCTGGTTTGCGCGCACCAAAGATGATACGCGCGTATGGCCGGAAGGTGTGCGCAGTATCAGGGTGCCGGAGCACAACGGACGTCTGGATCTCGTGGTGCTGATGATGCTGCTCGGTAAGCAGCAGGTGAACAGCATCTGGGTGGAAGCGGGCCCGACGCTGGCCGGCGCGCTGCTGCAGGCCGGGCTGGTGGATGAGCTGATTGTTTACGTGGCGCCTAAACTGTTGGGCAGCGACGCGCGTGGCCTGTTTGTGCTGCCCGGCCTTGAAAAACTGGCTGATGCACCACAACTCAAATTCAGCGAGATTCGTCCGGTGGGCCCGGATGTCTGCCTCCACTTAACGACAGCGTAATTGCTCCCGAAATAGGGAAGCAGTGCGCAAAGTATTATGATAAAATCCGCCCCCCTGCGGGGCCAAATGAACCCGTAAAGGAAGAGTATGAACATTATTGAAGCTGCTGTAGCTACCCCGGACGCTCGCGTCGCCATCACCATTGCGCGTTTCAACAACTTCATCAACGACAGCCTGCTGGAAGGTGCGGTTGATGCCCTGAAACGCATCGGCCAGGTTAAAGATGACAACATTACCGTTGTGTGGGTTCCAGGTGCTTACGAACTGCCACTGGCAGCGGGCGCGCTGGCGAAAACCGGTAAATACGACGCGGTGATTGCGCTGGGTACCGTTATTCGTGGCGGCACTGCGCACTTCGAATACGTTGCGGGCGGTGCAAGCAACGGTCTGGCACACGTTGCACAGGATGCTGAAATTCCTGTCGCGTTCGGCGTGCTGACCACCGAAAGTATTGAACAAGCCATCGAACGTGCTGGCACCAAAGCCGGTAACAAAGGTGCAGAAGCTGCACTGACCGCGCTTGAAATGATCAATGTATTGAAAGCCATCAAGGCCTGATTTTTTTGTAAGGGGAATTCCGTGAAACCTGCTGCTCGTCGCCGCGCCCGTGAATGTGCCGTCCAGGCACTTTACTCCTGGCAGTTGTCCCAGAACGACATCGCTGATGTTGAATACCAGTTCCTGTCAGAACAGGACGTGAAAGACGTTGACGTTCTGTACTTCCGTGAACTGCTGTCGGGAGTGGCGACTAATAGCGCGTATCTCGATGGTCTGATGAAGCCATACCTGTCCCGTCTGCTCGAAGAGCTGGGCCAGGTTGAAAAAGCAGTGTTGCGCATTGCGCTGTTTGAGCTGTCAAAACGTGATGATGTGCCGTACAAAGTGGCCATCAACGAAGCGATCGAACTGGCGAAAACCTTCGGCGCTGAAGACAGCCACAAGTTCGTAAACGGCGTTCTTGATAAAGCAGCACCTGCGATCCGTCCCCACAAAAAGTGATCCGCAAACCGGAGTCCTGCATTGCCTGACGGGCAGTGCGGCTCCGGTTTTTTCTTTTATTTGCTGAGGCATAACGTATGGCATGCGGCGAATTCTCCCTGATTGCCCGTTATTTCGACCGTGTCAGAACCTCTCGTCTTGATGTTGAAACCGGCATTGGCGATGACTGCGCACTTCTCAATGTTCCCGAAAAACAGACGCTGGCAATCAGCACCGACACCTTAGTGTGCGGACGTCATTTTTTACCGGATATCGATCCTGCCGATCTGGCGTATAAAGCACTGGCGGTTAACGTTAGCGATCTGGCGGCAATGGGGGCCGATCCCGCCTGGTTAACGCTGGCTCTGACGTTGCCTGAGGTGGATGAAGCCTGGCTTGAAGCCTTTAGCGATGCGCTGTTTGAGCAGCTTAACTACTACGATATGCAGCTGATCGGCGGTGATACCACGGCCGGGCCGCTGTCGATGACGCTGGCGATCCACGGCTATGTGCCGCTCGGTCGCGCGCTGAAGCGCTCGGGTGCAAAACCCGGCGACTGGATCTACGTGACCGGTACACCGGGCGACAGCGCCGCGGGCCTGGCGATTCTTCAGGATCGCTTAACCGTGAAGAACGCTGACGATGCGGCCTATCTGGTGAAACGCCATCTGCGCCCGACGCCGCGTATTCTGCACGGTCAGGCGCTGCGCGAGCGGGCAAGCTCGGCTATCGATCTCTCTGACGGGCTTATCTCAGATCTCGGGCATATTCTGAAAGCCAGCGGCGTTGGCGCACGCATCGATCTGGATCTGTTCCCGCTGTCAGAGCAGCTGCTTCGCCATGTGGAGCCTGAGCAGGCTCTGCGCTGGGCGCTCTCGGGTGGTGAAGACTATGAATTGTGCTTTACCGTTCCGGAACTCAACCGTGGCACGCTGGATGTGGCGTTAGCTCATCTCGGCGCGAAATTTACCTGTATCGGGCAAATTATGCCGGAGAGTGAAGGGCTGAAGTTTGTGAAAGACGGTGCGCCCGTGACGCTGGACTGGAAAGGGTACGACCACTTCGCGTGATGTTTTGCGCTCTGTATTGCCGGGTGGAGGCTACGCCTTACCCGGCCTACATAAGAGAGGGCTTATTTATACCCCACTACCGGATGCTGCTGATACGGCGTCTCCAGCTCGGCAATCTGCTCTGGCGTCAGCGTGATATCCACCGCATTTAACAGTTCGTCCAGCTGCTCTTCCCGGGACGTGCCGATAATGGGGGCCGCGACACCACGCTTGCCCAGAAGCCACGCCAGGGCCACCTGGGCGCGGGTTGCACCGGTATCGTCGGCGATCCCGGCCAAACGTTCGGCAATCAGCGCATCGCTGGCCTCTGTTCCGCCGTACAGATTTTTCCCCACCTCATCGGATACCAGCCGGGCCGTGGTTTCCCCCCACGGACGGGTCAGACGTCCACGCGCCAGCGGGCTCCAGGGGATGACCGCTACTCCCTCCTGGTAGCACAGCGGTAGCATCTCGCGCTCTTCTTCACGATAGATCAAATTGTAGTGATCCTGCATGGTGACAAAGCGCGCCCAGCCGTGCTGCGCCTGGAGATCCAGCGCCTGGGCAAACTGCGATGCGTGCATGGACGATGCGCCGATGTAGCGCGCTTTACCGGCTTTCACCACGTCGTTGAGCGCTTCAAGCGTCTCTTCGATCGGCGTGTTGTAATCCCAACGGTGAATTTGCAGCAGGTCGACGTAATCCATGTTCAGGCGTCTGAGGCTGTCATCAATAGAGCGCAGGATCTGGGTGCGAGAAAGGCCTTCCGCCAGATCGCCCACCGGGTAGTACACCTTGGTGGCGACGACGATTTCATCCCGGCGTGCAAAATCACGCAGGGCACGGCCAACAATCTCCTCACTGCTGCCGTCGGAGTAGCTGTTAGCGGTGTCAAAGAAGTTAATGCCGCCCTCAATGGCGCGTTTGATAATCGGACGGCTGCTCTCTTCCGGCAGCGTCCAGGCGTGGTTCCCCCGGTCGGGCTCACCAAAGGTCATGCATCCCAGACAAAGTCGGGAAACCCTGAGATCTGTTTTTCCTAATGTCGTGTATTGCATGGTTCCGCTCCTGCTGTTTAAACAATACGTTTAAGCATAGCAGGAGCGGAAAAGGGGTGGGATCAGGCCAGCCAGCTGCGGATTTTGGCTTCGATACCGGCAGCATCCAGGCCAATCGCCGCGCGGGCTTCGTCCTGAGTGCCTTGTGGGATGAAGTAGTCCGGCAGACCGAGGTTAAGCACCGGAACGGCTTTACGGTTCGCCATCAGCACCTCGTTCACGCCGCTGCCTGCGCCACCCATGATGGCGTTTTCTTCCAGGGTCACCAGCACGTCATGCGTTTCAGCCATGCTGAGGATCAGGGATTCGTCGAGCGGTTTCACAAAACGCATATCCACCAGCGTGGCATTCAGCGATTCCGCCACCTTTGCGGCCTCTGGCATCAGCGTGCCGAAGTTCAGGATCGCCACTTTCTCGCCACGACGTTTTACCAGTCCTTTACCGATCGCCAGTTTCTCCAGCGGCTGCAGCTCAACGCCCACCGCATTACCGCGCGGGTAGCGAACCGCGCTCGGCCCGTCCTGATAGTGGTAGCCGGTAAACAGCATCTGACGACATTCGTTCTCGTCGCTTGGCGTCATGATCACCATCTCCGGGATGCAGCGCAGGAAGGAGAGATCAAATGCGCCCTGGTGCGTCTGGCCGTCAGCACCGACTATGCCGGCACGATCGATTGCAAACAGTACCGGCAGTTTCTGAATCGCCACGTCATGAATAACCTGATCGTAAGCGCGCTGCAGGAAGGTGGAGTAGATCGCGACAACCGGTTTGTAGCCGCCAATCGCCAGACCCGCCGCAAAGGTGACCGCATGCTGCTCGGCAATGGCCACGTCAAAGTACTGGTCAGGATATTTTTTAGAGAACTCCACCATGCCGGAGCCTTCGCGCATGGCCGGGGTGATCGCCATCAGCTTATTGTCTTTCGCGGCGGTTTCGCACAGCCAGTCGCCGAAGATTTTTGAATAGCTCGGCATACCGCCGCTGCTTTTCGGCAGACAGCCGCTGGACGGGTCAAATTTCGGTACCGCGTGGAAGGTGATCGGATCTTTTTCCGCCGGTTCGTAACCACGCCCTTTCTTGGTCATGATATGCAGGAACTGCGGGCCTTTCAGGTCGCGCATGTTTTTGAGCGTGGACACCAGCCCCAGCACGTCATGACCGTCAACAGGACCAATATAGTTAAAGCCCAGCTCTTCAAACAGCGTGCCTGGCACGACCATGCCTTTGATGTGCTCTTCGGTACGTTTGAGCAGCTCTTTGATCGGCGGTACGCCGGAGAAGACTTTCTTGCCGCCTTCACGCAGCGTTGAGTAAAGCTTGCCGGAGAGCAGCTGTGCCAGATGGTTGTTCAGCGCGCCGACGTTTTCGGAAATCGACATTTCGTTGTCGTTCAGAATCACCAGCATGTCCGGCTTGATGTCGCCCGCGTGGTTCATGGCCTCAAAGGCCATCCCGGCGGTGATGGCGCCGTCGCCGATCACGCAGACGGTGCGGCGCTGCTTGTTCTCTTTTTCAGCGGCCACGGCAATCCCGATGCCCGCTGAAATGGAGGTGGAGGAGTGACCGACGCTCAGTACGTCGTACTCGCTCTCACCGCGCCACGGGAACGGATGCAGGCCCCCTTTCTGACGAATGGTGCCAATCTTATCGCGACGTCCGGTCAGAATTTTGTGCGGATAGGCCTGGTGGCCCACGTCCCAGATAAGCTGATCGAACGGCGTGTTATAGACATAGTGAAGCGCCACGGTCAGCTCAACCGTGCCAAGCCCGGAGGCGAAATGGCCGCTGGAGCGGCTTACGCTGTCGAGCAGGTAACGACGCAGCTCGTCGCACAGCTTCGGCAGGCTCTCTTTCGGCAACAGACGTAACTCCTGGGTGGAGTCAACTAACGCCAGTGTCGGGTATTTGGCAATATCAAAACTCATCAAAGGCTCATCGAGATAGTGTGTTTATTTATCACGCTGGATTATATAGTCCGCTAGCGCTTCCAGTGCCGAAGTATCCAGTGATTGCGCGGCCAGCAGATTCAGCGACTGGCGGGCATCGTCAATCAGATCCCGGGCTTTACGCTGGGCTTGCTCAAGACCCAGCAGGGCGGGGTAGGTACTTTTGCCAAGCTGCTGATCCGCACCCTGACGTTTTCCCAATGTTGCAGTATCGCCCACCACATCCAGAATGTCATCCTGAACCTGGAATGCCAGACCGATACTTTCGGCGTATCTGTCCAGAATCGGCAGGGCTTTGCGCCCTCGCTCACCCGCGCTCAGCGCGCCCAGGCGTACGGCTGAACGAATCAATGCCCCGGTTTTATGGCGATGAATACGCTCCAGCTGTTCCAGATTAACCTGACGTCCCTCCGCGTCCAGATCGAGGGCCTGTCCGCCGCACATGCCGGCCACGCCGCTGGCCATTGCCAGTTCGGAGATCATCGCCAGGCGGTCGCGGTCAGCCACTTCCGCCATCGGTGCATCGCTCAGGATCGAGAATGCCAGCGTTTGCAGGGCATCACCCGCCAGAATGGCATTCGCCTCGCCAAATTTGATGTGGCAGGTAGGTTGACCCCGACGCAGATCGTCATCATCCATGGCCGGTAAATCATCGTGGATCAGCGAATAAGCATGGATGCACTCCACGGCGGCTGCCGGGGCGTCCAGCGTGTTATCGCTGATACCAAACATATTGCCTGTGGCGTACACCAGAAACGGGCGCAGGCGCTTTCCCCCCAAGAGTGCGCCATAGTGCATGGCTTCAACCAGTGGAGTGTTCTGAAAAGGCTGGGGCGCAATGAAACGGCGCAGGGCGTCGTTGGCGCGCACGACACGCGCCTGAAGCTTGTTGGCAAAATCCATTTACTCGGCGTCCGGTGTAAAAGGCGTGGTTTTCGCGTCTTCGCTGTCGGACAGCAGGATCTGTACGCGCTGTTCAGCCTGCTGCAGCTTGACCTGCCCCTGGCGCGCCAGCTGCACGCCGCGCTCGAATTCGTTGAGCGCCTCTTCCAGCGGGAGATCGCCGCTCTCAAGGCGGGTAACAATCTGCTCCAGTTCACTCAGCGCAGTTTCGAAACTGGCCGGTGCGTCGTTCTTCTTCGGCATAGTGAATTGACTCTTATATTCTCAGCCCCGACATGGTAACGGACTCAGGGCAATTATCAAATAACGCGCAATGTGCACAGGAGCGGCGCGATGGTGGTATACTTGCGCGCCTGGATGCAGCCACGGGTGTGGGCTGCTGTACTCTTTTCCATTACAAGCCTTAATACGCTTGCCTAAGAAACATTGCCGCCATGAAGTTTATCATTAAATTGTTCCCTGAAATCACCATCAAAAGCCAATCTGTGCGTTTGCGCTTTATTAAAATTCTCACCGGGAACATTCGTAACGTATTAAAGCACTACGACGAAACCCTCGCCGTGGTGCGCCACTGGGACCACGTTGAAGTCCGTGCGAAAGACGAAAACAAACGTCAGGACATTCGTGACGCCCTGACCCGTATCCCGGGGATCCACCATATTCTGGAAGTGGAAGATGTCCCGTTCAGCGATATGCACGATATCTTCGAGAAAGCGCTGGTTCAGTATCGCGACCAGATTGAAGGCAAAACCTTCTGCGTGCGCGTGAAGCGTCGCGGTAAACACGAATTCAGCTCCATTGAAGTGGAACGTTACGTCGGCGGCGGTCTGAACCAGCACGTTGAGTCTGCGCGCGTGCGTCTGACCAACCCGGACGTGACCGTGAATCTGGAGATCGAAAACGATCGCCTGCTGTTGGTGAAAGGGCGCTATGAAGGTATTGGCGGTTTCCCGATCGGGACTCAGGAAGATGTCCTGTCCCTGATCTCCGGCGGCTTCGACTCCGGCGTCTCCAGCTATATGCTGATGCGCCGCGGCTGCCGCGTGCACTACTGCTTCTTCAACCTGGGCGGTGCGGCGCACGAAATTGGCGTTCGTCAGGTCGCGCATTATCTGTGGAACCGCTTCGGCAGCTCCCACCGCGTGCGTTTTGTGGCGATCAACTTCGAACCTGTGGTCGGCGAAATTCTTGAGAAAGTGGACGATGGCCAGATGGGCGTCATCCTGAAGCGTATGATGGTGCGTGCGGCCTCCAAAGTGGCGGAGCGCTACGGCGTGCAGGCGCTGGTCACCGGGGAAGCGCTGGGCCAGGTCTCCAGCCAGACGCTGACCAACCTGCGCCTTATCGACAATGTGTCTGATACCCTGATCCTGCGCCCGCTGATTTCCCACGACAAAGAGCACATCATCGACCTGGCGCGTGAAATTGGTACCGAAGATTTTGCCCGCACCATGCCGGAATACTGCGGTGTGATCTCAAAAAGCCCGACCGTTAAAGCGGTGAAGGCAAAGATCGAAGCGGAAGAAGAGAACTTCGATTTCAGCATTTTGGATAAAGTGGTGGCGGAAGCGTCCAACATTGATATCCGCGAAATTGCCCAGCAGACCGAACAGGACGTGGTTGAAGTGGAAACCGTGAGCGGTTTCGGTGCGAACGATGCGATTCTGGATATCCGCTCTATTGATGAGCAGGATGACAAGCCGCTGCAGGTAGACGGTGTGGAAGTGGTTTCGCTGCCGTTCTACAAGCTGAGCACGAAGTTTGGCGACCTCGACCAGAGCAAAACGTACCTGCTGTGGTGTGAGCGCGGGGTGATGAGCCGTCTGCAGGCGCTGTATCTGCGCGAGCAGGGCTTTGCCAATGTGAAGGTGTATCGTCCGTAGTTTCTCGCCAGGTAGCGCTTCGCTTACCGGGCCTACGATACCGTGCATTTGTAGGCCGGGTAAGGCGTAGCCGCCACCCGGCTTTTTTATGCACTACTCTTCATAGTAATTATAAATTCCCGCCGGCATCACCAGCGATGACGCCACTTCGTACGCTTTTTCGCGCCCGACCAGCAGGTCGATAATCTTTAAGCCAAAATCAATCGCGGTGCCTGGCCCCTGGCTGGTCAGCAGGTTGACGCGCGGATCCCAGACTACGCGTTTATCCACCCAATGCTCTTCCGGGATCGTATCCTTAAGCCCCGGGAAGCCGGTCATGTTGCCGATGGGGAAGATGTCATGGGGTACCAGCACCGTTCCGGCCGCAGCACAAATGGCGGCCACGATGCGGCCCGAAAGATGGAACTGACGCACGGTCTCGACCAGCAACGGGCTGTCACGAAAACACTCCGCACCCTTCAGGCCACCGGGCAGCACGATAATGTCATAATCCCCGTCAGCCACCTGCACAAGCGGGGCATCCGCGAGGATCTTCACCCCGCGCGAGCAGGTGATAGCCAGATTACCGTCGCTGGCGACGCTGGCGGTGGTGACCTTAATGCCGCCGCGCACCATCAAATCAATGGTAGTGACCGCTTCCATCTCTTCGCTACCAGGGGCGAGACAGATCAGTGCTGACGCGCTCATATTCACTCTCCTTACGTTTAACCAGGTCATACAGACGGGCGTTTTCCGGCACCGCGATGCCGTGCGCGCGAGCGCGTTTAAGCAGATATCCCGTGATGTAGTCGATCTCTGTGTGGCGTAATGCCCGAACATCCTGCAGCATCGAGGAGATGTTTTCTGCGGTACTCTCAATGACCTGTTCGACATAACAGCGTAAATCGTCTGCCGAGGTATGCAAGCCTTCCCGCTCAACGACCGCCGCGACTTCCGCACACAGCAGCGCAACCTCATCTGGATGATTTTTCAGCTCCCCGTTTGGGCAGTTCCACAGCGCCGTCAGCGGGTTAATCACGCAGTTGACGGCCAGCTTGCGCCAGAGTTGAGGACGAATGTGGTTATGCCAGGCCACGTCAGGTAATACCTTCTGCAGGACATCAGCCAGATAACTGTAGTCCCCATCCTGCGGTCTGGCAGGCCCGATGTGCGTCACGCCGCTGGCGACATGGACAATAATGTTACCGTCGCGGCGTGCAGCGTGAGTGGTTGTCGCCATCAGCAGGGGCTGCGGGACGCTTTTCAGTTCATCCAGGGTCCCCATGCCGTTATGCAGCAGCAGGATGGGGGACGTGGGGGGGAGCTGCGCGGCCAGGGTTTTGACCGCGTCCGAGACCTGCCACGCTTTGAGCGTCACCAGTAAAAGGTCGCTTTGCGCCAGGAAATCCGGATCGTTCGCAGTGAGGGATTCGTTAAAGATGCTTCCGTCTTCACCAATCAGGTTTACACTGCAATAGGGCTGGGGCACGCGCAGCCAGCCCTGAACCTCATGTCCATGCTTGCACAACGCAGTCAGCCATAGCTGACCAAGGGCTCCGCATCCGAGCACTGTAATTTTCATTGTTCCTCCTCACCTGCAACTGCGCCAGGTGTTACAGCTTAATTATACAGCTAAGCTTCTGTTGAGTTATGTCTCGTAGCGGGTATTATGCAACGCAACAAAAGTGAAGGGAGAAGAAAAGATGCCATCTTTCGATATTGTTTCCGAAGTTGATATCCAGGAAGTTCGCAACGGCGTTGAGAACGCAACCCGCGAAGTTGAGTCACGTTTCGATTTTCGTGGCGTAGAGGCGTCGTTTGAGCTGAACGATGCAAATAAGACCATTAAGGTGCTGAGCGAGTCTGATTTCCAGGTGAACCAGCTGCTCGACATTCTGCGCGCTAAGCTGTTAAAACGCGGCATTGAAGGGACGTCTCTGGATGTGCCGGAAGACTTTGTCCACAGCGGTAAAACCTGGTTTGTGGAAGCCAAACTGAAGCAGGGCATTGAGAGCGCGGTGCAGAAGAAGATCGTTAAGCTCATCAAAGACAGCAAGCTGAAGGTGCAGGCGCAGATCCAGGGCGAAGAAATTCGTGTGACCGGAAAGTCACGCGATGACCTGCAGTCCGTGATGGCGCTGGTGCGTGGCGGCGATCTGGGACAACCGTTCCAGTTTAAAAACTTCCGCGATTAATAAAGAGAGCCCGGTTTAACCGGGCTTTTTTTCAGGCGCTGAGCGCCTGCTCGACCTCAAAGCGGTTGGTCACTTTACTGTCTATTTTGACGTAAGCGCTGCGTTCTTCCGCGACAATAAGCACCTCTGTCACCCCCTCTTTGGCTTCGAGACGCTGCTTCAGCGCATCGTTAATCGCAACGTCATCCGGAATTTCTACCCGCAGGCTGCTCACGTAGCGCGGCTCTTTCATGGTGCTGGCGACCAGCAGCCAGACCGTCGCCAGTAGCGCACCGGCGAGAAATACGGTTTGTGAATCAAACAGCCCGTCAACCCAGCCACCAAGCGAGCCGCCGATCGCCACGCCGAGAAACTGGCTGGTGGAGTAAATGCCCATCGCCGTACCTTTGTAGCCGGCGGGAGACTCTTTGCTGATCAGCGACGGGAGCAACGCTTCCATCAGATTAAAGGCGAGGAAGAAGAGCTGCACGCCGGCGATCAGCTCCCAGAAGTGCGGGCCGGCGCCCCAGAGCACGATCTCGGCAATCAGCAGGACCGCCACACAGCCCACGAAGACGCGCTTCATTTTGCGCTTCACTTCGGCGTAGATGATAAACGGCACGACGGAGACAAACGAAATCAGCATCGTGACCAGATAAATTTTCCAGTGCTCAGCCGCCGGGAAACCTGCAGCGGCAAGCTGGCCGGGCAGTGCGACAAAGGTGGACATCAGCAGGATGTGCAAACACATAATGCCAAAATTGAGCTTGAGCAGGCGGGGTTCAACAATCACCTTGCTGAAGCAGCCTTTTACCATCCCTGATTCCCGGTTCAGGACGTGGTTTTTGCTGTCCGGCACCACCCACAGGGTTAAGGCAATCCCGACCGTCGCCAGCACGGCAATCATCCAGAACAGGGCGTGCAGACCAAGCGCATGGGTAATAATGGGGCCCAGCACCATTGCAATCGCAAACGTAACACCAAAGCTCACGCCGATAAACGCCATCGCTTTGGTACGGTTCTGCTCGCGGGTTAAGTCTGACAGCAGCGCCATCACCGCGGCGGCAATTGCGCCGGAACCCTGCAGGGCGCGGCCAAGAATAATTCCCCAGATGGAGTGGGAGAGGGCGGCAATGATGCTGCCGAGAACAAAGACCAGCAGTCCGCCGACGATCAGCGGCTTGCGGCCCACCCGGTCAGAGAGCAGGCCAAACGGGATCTGGAATACCGCCTGTGCCAGGCCGTAAATGCCAATCGCCAGGCCAATCAGCGCCTCGCTGGCACCCTGCAGGGCCATACCGTACGTGGTCAGAACAGGCAGGACCATAAACATGCCAAGCATCCGTAGCGAGAAGACAGTCCCTAAGCCCCAGGTCGCGCGAAGCTCGCCTGGCGTCATTTTATAATCGTTCATTACCACCTCAGTTCAAAAGCAGGCCATAGTGTAGTGCGGGGAAGGGGCGGGGTAAATAAAGGGTTATTTAACAAATATTACATGCGTTATTAATAGGTTCAGTGAATAAAAAAGGGTGCCGAAGCACCCCTTTATTCACCTGTTGTGGCTTACCAGACGTAAGTCAGCAGGTTGTGTGAATCCGGCACCATAAAATCTACGGACATCATCACGGAAAGCGAGGTGATGGCGACAATCGAGAACACAAACAGTTTGCGAGCCCAGACTTTGTCATCTTCCACTTTGTAACCGCGCAGCGCCATACCGAGCCACCAGACGCTCACTGCAGCCGCTACCGCCAGATATTTGTATCCAGCGTAGCCACCCAGAGAGAGCATCAGCGTTGCGACAGCAAAGGCGATGATGTAGAGCGTAATGTGGTTCTTGGCTACAGAGATGCCTTTCACGACCGGCAGAACCGGGATGTTCGCTGCCTGATAATCCTTAAAGCGGAAAATCGCGATGGCATAGGAGTGCGGCATCTGCCACAGGCTAAAGATAGCCAGCAGGATAGCCGCACCGCTGTCGAACTCGTTCGTGACCGCGCAGTAGCCAATCACCGGCGGCGCAGCGCCGGAGAGAGAACCAATCAGCGTGCCGTACACGGAGTGACGCTTCATATACAGGCTGTAAATGCCCACATACACCACGAACCCCATCACCCCTAGCCAGCAGGCCAGCGGGTTAGCACCAAACCACAGCAGCATAAAGCCAGCAATACCCAGCAAGGTGGCGTACACCAGCGAGACGGAAGGGGCGATCAGGCCTTTCACCAGCACCCGATTTTTGGTCCTTTCCATCTTCTTGTCGATATCCATGTCGATGTAGTTGTTAAATACACAACCGGACGCAACAACCAGTGACACACCGACCAGCGTGTAAATAAAGAGGGTGTAATCAATGCTGCCTTTAGAGGCCAGCAGGAACCCTCCGATCACGGAGATCAGGTTGCCAAAGATGATGCCTGGTTTCGTTACTTGCAGGTATTGCTTAAACATACTCGCCGCTCTTAGTGAACCATCATGTTGTAGTTGAGGTTCCACATAATCCAGATGGAACCGACTACCAGGATAGCGATGATAATCACGGTAAAGATGAAGGCCGTCATGTTCCAGCCTTCATCGGACTTGGTGTTCATGTGCAGGAAGCAAACCAGATGCACCAGAATCTGAACCACCGCGGTCACCAGGATTGCACCCAGAATAACCGGCTTGGAGGCAGAACCGCTCATCACCATCCAGAACGGGATCACCGTCAGGATGATCGACAGGATAAAACCTGTCATGTAGGTTTTTACGCTACCGTGGGAAGCGCCATGATCGTTTGAATGACTCATTACATCGCCCCCATCAGATACACTACAGAGAACACACAGATCCACACCACGTCCAGGAAGTGCCAGAACAGGCTCAGGCACAGGATACGGGTACGGTTAGTACTGGTCAGGCCACGACGGGAGATCTGGAACATCAGTACTGCCATCCAGATCAGACCGGAGGTCACGTGCAGACCGTGGGTACCGACCAGCGCGAAGAACGCTGACAGGAAGCCACTGCGATCCGGACCGAAGCCTTCCAGGATCAGGTGATGGAATTCATAGATTTCCATCCCGATAAATCCAGCACCAAACAACCAGGTCAACGCCAGCCAGGAGACAACCTGGCTCTTGTTGTTTTTGTACATGGCGATAGCCGCCATGCCGTAGGTGATGGAGCTGAATAACAGCAGTGCGGTTTCAACCAGAACGAACGGCAGTTCAAAGATGTCCTTACCGGTCGGGCCGCCCGCAGTGCCGTTCACCAGAACGGCATAGGTCGCGAACAGACAGCAGAACAGAATGCAGTCGCTCATCAGGTAGATCCAGAAACCGAAGACTTTGGTCGGTCCTGTATCGTGGTGCGCATGTTCATGCGCGTGGGCAGTCGAGTGCGCCAGAGTATCAGTTGCCATTTTTCAGCCCCGCTTTAGAAATCTCGTCGAAATGCTGATTTTCCAGCTTTTCAACTTCACGGACTGGTACGTAGTAGTCCACGTCCTCGTCAAAGCTCTTCACAATCCAGCTGATTACGATGCCAGCGAAGCCAACAATCGCCATCCACCAGATGTGCCAGATCATTGCGAAACCAAATACCGTTGCGAAAGCGGCAATCACAATGCCCGCACCGCTGTTTTTCGGCATGTGGATCTCTTCGTAATGAGCAGGTTGCTTGTACGCTTCACCTTTTTCTTTCATTTCCCAGAATGCGTCGCGTTCATGAACCTGCGGCACAACGGCAAAGTTATAGAAAGGCGGTGGAGAAGAGGTTGCCCACTCCAGCGTACGGCCACCCCATGGGTCACCGGTCAGGTCACGGTTCTGGTCGCGGTCGCGAATAGACACGTAGAACTGAATCAGCTGAGACGCGATACCACAGGCAATCAGCACCGCACCGCCCGCTGCAACCATCAGCATTGGGTGGAACTGCGGATCAATCTGCTGGCTCAGACGACGGGTCATACCCATGAAGCCCAGCACGTACAGCGGCATAAATGCCACGAAGAAACCGATGATCCAGAACCAGAACGCGCGTTTACCCCATTTCTCGTTCAGCGTGAAGCCGAACGCTTTTGGCCACCAGTAGGTTACGCCAGCGAAGCAGCCGAAGACCACGCCACCGATGATAACGTTATGGAAGTGCGCAATCAGGAACAGACTGTTGTGCAGAACGAAGTCAGCACCTGGTACCGCCAGCAGTACGCCGGTCATCCCACCTACGGAGAAGGTCACGATGAAGCCGATGGTCCACAGCATGGCTGAGTGGAACACGATACGGCCCTGATACATGGTGAACAGCCAGTTGAAGATCTTCACCCCGGTCGGGATGGCGATAATCATGGTGGTAATACCGAAGAAGGCGTTTACGTTCGCGCCCGCACCCATGGTGAAGAAGTGGTGCAGCCAAACGATGAACGACAGAACGGTAATACAGACGGTTGCCCACACCAGCGAGGTGTAACCAAACAGACGTTTACGCGAGAAGGTTGCTGCGATTTCGGAGAACACACCGAAGACAGGCAGAACCAGGATGTACACTTCCGGGTGACCCCAGGCCCAAATCAGGTTGATGTACATCATCATGTTGCCACCCATATCATTCGTGAAGAAATGGGTGCCCAGGTAGCGGTCCAGGGTCAGCAGCGCGATGGTGACGGTCAGAATTGGGAAGGACGCGATAATCAGGATGTTGGCGCACAGCGATGCCCAGGTAAATACCGGCATCTTGAACATGGTCATGCCCGGGGCACGCATCTTGATAATGGTCACGAAGAAGTTGATACCGGTCAGGGTTGTACCAACACCAGAGAGCTGAAGCGCCCAAATCCAGTAGTCGACACCTACGCCCGGACTGTACTCGATTCCTGACAGCGGCGGGTAAGCCAGCCAGCCGGTCTGCGCGAATTCGCCCACACCAAGTGACAGGTTAACCAGGATTACGCCGACAACCGTGAACCAGAAGCTCAGGTTGTTCAGGAACGGGAACGCAACGTCGCGCGCGCCGATTTGCAGCGGAACGACCACGTTCATCAGACCGATAACCAGCGGCATCGCCACGAAGAAGATCATGATAACGCCGTGGGCGGTAAAGATCTGATCGTAGTGGTGCGGCGGCAGGAAGCCGGCTTCACCCGCAGACGCGAGTGCCTGCTGGCTACGCATCATGATCGCATCCGCAAAGCCACGAATTAACATGACGATACCGACGATGCAGTACATGATACCGAGTTTTTTGTGGTCAACCGAAGTCAGCCACTCGTTCCACAGGTAGCTCCACTTACCGAAGTAAGTGATTAAGGCCAGTAAGGCCGCACCACCGATGATAATCGCAGCCACCGTAACCATGATAATCGGTTCATGGTAGGGCACTGCATCCAGTGTCAATTTTCCGAACATTTTCTTCCTCGGCCCCTTAGTGAGCGGTTTCCGCGTGGCTCATGTCCATGCCTTCCATACCTTCGTGCGCGCTGTGCTCGCCTTCAGGCTGGGTCATGTCCATGCTCTTGCCGTGATCCATAAATTTGCCAATAACGTCTTTGAACAAATCAGGTTTCACGTTAGAGAAGTACTCCACCTTGTTGTATTCGCTAGGTGCAGCCACTTTTTCGAACGCCGCCATGTCAGACATGGTGTTTGGAGACTGCTTCGCTTTTGCAACCCACTGGTCGAAAGCGGCACGGTCCGGCGTTGCGATAGCTTTGAACTTCATACCTGAGAAGCCCGGGCCGCTATAGCTGGCGGAGATACCATCATAGGTGCCTGCTTCATTCGCGATCAGGTGCAGGTTAGTCTGCATACCGGCCATCGCGTAAATCTGGCTACCCAGACGTGGGATGAAGAAGGAGTTCATTACGGAGTTGGAGGTCACTTTGAACTGAACCGGAGTGTTCGCCGGGAAGGCGATTTCATTCACGGTAGCAATGCCCTGCTCTGGATAGATGAAGAACCATTTCCAGTCCATGGAGACCACTTCGATGGTAATAGGTTTTTCATCGTGAACCAGCGGTTTGCTTGGCTCAAGTGCGTGAGTGGTTTTCCAGGTCAGCACGGCAAGGAACAGGATGATAAGGATAGGTACCGTCCAGACCACAGCTTCCACTTTATTGGAGTGTGACCAGTTCGGGCTATACTTCGCATCTTTATTGCTCGCACGATACTTCCAGGCGAAACCAACAGCCATCAAAATGGCTGGAATAACCACAATCAACATCAGGCCAAAAGCCGTCAATATCAGTGAACGTTGTTCCAGTCCAATCTGTCCTTTGGGGTCTAGTAGTGCAGAATCACAGCCACTGAGTAATACAGTGCCTGCGAATAATGACAACCATCCCAAACTTTTATTGTATTTCCTGAGTCTCATTTAACGACCTCAATTCCACGGGAGTCTGGTGGCGTTTAAAGTGTGCGGGCATTTTACGGGAAGGTTACATTACTGTAAACATCATTAGGCCTGTGTCAGGAAGGTGTTACCGGGTTCTGCCGCACGTGTCACAAGTGTTGCAAATTATGTCGGTTTTTATGACCGAAGCCGCATGGCATGGGCTTTATAACGAAAGGACCCCCAAGCATACCCTAAAAGGGGCAATTGGTATAACCATTGTTAAAAATAAACAAAAAATTAACAATTAATTATCAATAAAAAGACATCTAAAAAACGAAAAATCAAACTTTCTAATGCTGAATCGTTTAATGAAAAATAGTGTTTTGGAACCGGAGCCAATAATTTCCAAATCCTATCCCGCACAAAACAACAAATATTTTTTTAGCGGTTGCTGGCTATTTCACCGTTATAATTTCGCTTAGTGATTACAACGGGAAATAACCTTTCGCATTTTTCTTCAGGTCATGCGCGTTTTACGCAGCGCCATGAAATCGAGCACGCCTCCCGTCAGGATCCCGACGACGGCCAGCAGGGCGCCAGCGTCCAGCAGAAGGGCTTCCAGAGGGAGCACCAGCGACGTGCTGGCATTAATAATGAGCACGACCAGCCAGAGAGCCAGGGCGACACAGCCCGTCATTAACAGACGTAACGCAAAACGGTAGGCGCGATGATATTCGGTGCGCGGCATAAAGTGTTCTGTTCGCTGGGTATATTCCAGCGTCTGACGGCAGACCAGCAGTAATAAAATCCCCGGCACCGCCGCAACCACAGAGAAGAGATAAAACGTCGGCCAGCCGTGGGCTTCCACAAACCAGCCGGCAATCGGCCCCACGTAGACGCGGCCAACGGCAGAGAGTGCCGAGAGCAGTGCGAACTGCGTGGCAGAAAACGACTTGTTGCAGAGCGTCATCAGCAGGGCGACAAATGCCGCGGTCCCCATCCCGCCACAGAGGTTTTCAAAGAACACAGCTGTAGCCATGCTGACCATATGTTTGTCGGTGATCGACAGCAGCCAGTAACCTGCGTTAGACGCCCCTTGCAGAATGCCGAAAATCAACAACGCGCGGAACAGCGTCAGGCGCTGCATTAATACACCACCGTAGAGCGCGCCGACGATGGTCGCGAACAACCCCAGCGTTTTATTCACCACACCCACCTCGCCGGCATCAAAACCGACGCCCCGGATAAGGAAGGTGGTAGTCAGGCTCATCGCAAAGGCATCGCCAAGCTTATAAAGGACGATAAGCAGCAGGATCAGCCAGGCGTTGTTACGGCCAAAGAAATCACGCAGTGGTTCGGCGACGGCCTGCTCCAGCGTACGGGGAACCGGGATAACATCGCTTGGTTCGGGCGCAAACAGCGTCGCGATAATGCAGGGGATAAGCAGGGCAGCCATCAGCCAGTACATGCCCTGCCAGCCGAGGTAACGGTCGGCCAGCCAGAGAGCCAGCCCGCCGGAGACCAGCATCCCGAGGCGATAGCCCAGCACGCTGATGGCCGCACCAGCACCGCGCTCTTCCGCCGGTAAGACGTCCGTCTTCCAGGCGTCGAACACGATATCCTGGGAAGCGGAGCAGAAGGCAATCACCACCGCGAGCGCGGCCATCCAGCGTAACTGCGAGGTGGGTTCAAGAAAACCCATCCCCGCAATGGCCAGCAGCAGCAGGACCTGGGTCATCACCAGCCAGCCACGACGACGCCCCAGGAAGGGCGGCGTGTAGCGATCCATGACCGGAGACCACAGGAACTTAAAGACATAGGCCTGGCCCACCAGCGAGAAGAAACCGATGGTTTTAAGATCGATATTCTCGACCGTCATCCATGCCTGAAGCGTGCCGGAAGTGAGCGCGAGGGGTAAACCCGAGGCAAAGCCGAGGATCAGCAGAATGGCTGATTTCGGTTGCTGGAAAATACGTAAGTATTGACTGGACATGTTCTTAGCAACTGACCCGGTAACACACCGGGTCAGCCAGCAGGATTAACGCGCGTTCTGTTTGATGAAGTCGTGAATGCTGGTGTCCTGCGCCATGTCGGAGATAGTGTCCGTCAGCACGCTGTTAACCGCATCAGCAATATTTTTATTAGACGCCTGGAACGCGCCTTCTACAGAGTAGCTCGCACGGTAATTTTTGGTCATCTTGTTGCCATTCTTCGCGGTCGCGATGATGGCGATATCCGCTTTAGTGGCGATGTTGTAGCGCACGTTACCCTGGGAGACGTCAGCGTACAGGTTGTTCACGATGATCTGCAGATCCACCGCGCCGCTTGGGCCAACCATATAACCGCGAGAGGTCATCTGTTTTTCCAGCACTTCCTGCAGCAGGAAACGCAGGTCGCGGGACGCGGTCAATGTCACCAGCTGGTTGTCGCGGGTCACCTTCGCCAGAGCCTGATCCTGACGCTGATCGGCACCGTTAATGCTCACGGTGACGCCCATCAGGCTTGGGTCCTGCTGGGGCAGGGTGATTTTAGGTGAAACATCAATGGTGGTTGGCGGGGTTGCGCAGCCTGCCAGCATAAAAAGGGCTACCAACGGGAAGAAGAGTTTTTTTAACATTTTAAGGTTCTCACGAATCGTAAGCATAGAGAGAGAAAAAATTGCCGCCATCATAACATCGCCAACGGCCAGGGGAAGTGGTCAACGCATGTAAATTCATCGCCTTGTCTGAAAACTGACCAGCTCACCCTTTTTCTCCATCGAGGAATGACAAAACGTATGAGCCACACAGTAAACTTCATTCGTTTGGATGAGAAAATAAGACGAAAGCTAAATATTTGTTGTCAAGGTGTAATGGAAACGGTAAAAGCGGCTAATATTTAAAGGGATGGGTGACATCCTGGCGTTGTCGGAGGAGTAATTTCATGATGATACGTGAGCAGATAGAAGATAAATTAAGGGCAGCGTTCAACCCTGTGTTCCTCGAAGTCGTCGACGAGAGCTATCGTCATAACGTACCGGCAGGTTCTGAAAGCCACTTCAAAGTGGTTCTGGTTAGCGATCGCTTCACGGGAGAACGTTTCCTGAACCGACACCGCTTGATCTACAGCACCTTGACGGAAGAACTCTCCACAACCGTACATGCCCTGGCGTTGCATACCTACACCATTAAGGAGTGGGAAGGCTTGCAGGATACGGTTTTTGCCTCCCCGCCTTGCCGGGGAGCAGGCACCATCGCCTGATAAATCGGATTTGCAACCGCTGGAGTTTTTCCAGTATGTTGCTTACAGATTTCCTCAAAACGGCCTCCGGGCCGTTTTGTTTTGTCTGAGTTTTGAGCGGATGGTGCGTTTTTAAGGCTAAAAATAGCCTTAAAGTGTGAAAAAAGCCGCAGCAACATGCCCCAACCGTTCTCGACTCACCTAAGTGATGCCGCTATAATGCCGCGTCTTAATGAATGTCTTCGGGATGATTCTGGCGACAGGGAATGTGAATCTGCACTAAGAGAGCATCCCGGTATAACAGACAGATTCAGAGTTGACCGAGCACTGTGATTTTTTTGAGGTAACAAGATGCAAGTTTCAGTTGAAACCACTCAAGGCCTTGGCCGCCGTGTAACGATTACTATCGCTGCTGACAGCATCGAAACTGCTGTGAAAAGCGAGCTGGTCAACGTAGCAAAAAAAGTACGTATTGACGGCTTCCGTAAGGGCAAAGTACCAATGAATGTTGTTGCTCAGCGTTATGGCGCTTCTGTGCGTCAGGATGTGCTGGGTGAGCTGATGAGCCGTAACTTTATTGATGCGATCATCAAAGAAAAAATCAATCCGGCCGGCGCGCCGAACTACGTTCCAGGCGAATACAAACTGGGCGAAGACTTCACCTACTCTGTAGAGTTCGAAGTGTATCCGGAAGTCGAGCTGAAAGGTCTGGAATCTATCGAAGTTGAAAAACCGATTGTATCCGTGACTGACGAAGACGTTGACGGCATGCTGGACACCCTGCGTAAGCAGCAGGCGAACTGGAAAGAGAAAGAAGGCGCTGTTGCCGCGGAAGACCGTGTGACCATCGACTTCACCGGTTCTGTAGACGGCGAAGAGTTCGAAGGCGGCAAAGCGTCTGACTTCGTACTGGCGATGGGCCAGGGTCGTATGATCCCAGGCTTCGAAGACGGTATCAAAGGCCACAAAGCGGGCGAAGAGTTCACCATCGATGTGACCTTCCCGGAAGAGTACCACGCTGAAAACCTGAAAGGTAAAGCGGCTAAGTTCGTTATCAACCTGAAGAAAGTTGAAGAGCGCGAACTGCCAGAACTGACTGAAGAATTCATCAAGCGTTTCGGCGTGGAAGATGGTTCTGTCGCGGGCCTGCGTACCGAAGTGCGTAAAAACATGGAGCGCGAGCTGAATGGCGCGGTGCGTAACCGTGTTAAATCTCAGGCGATCGAAGGTCTGGTGAAAGCGAACGAAATCGACGTGCCAGCTGCCCTGATCGACAGCGAAATCGACGTGCTGCGCCGTCAGGCTGCACAGCGTTTCGGTGGCAACCAGCAGCAAGCGATGGAACTGCCACGCGAACTGTTCGAAGAGCAGGCAAAACGCCGCGTTGTTGTTGGCCTGCTGCTGGGCGAAGTGATTCGTACCCACGAGCTGAAAGCTGACGAAGAGCGTGTGAAAGGCCTGATCGAAGAGATGGCTTCTGCATACGAAGATCCATCAGAAGTGATCGAGTTCTACGGTAAGAACAAAGAGCTGATGGACAACATGCGCAACGTTGCCCTGGAAGAGCAGGCTGTTGAAGCGGTACTGGCGAAAGCGAAAGTGACCGAAAAAGCGACCTCTTTCAACGAACTGATGAACCAGCAGGCGTAATTTCGCCCTAACGGTTTAAAGTTTGAACAGAAAACCCGTTGCCTTGCGGCAGCGGGTTTTTTTTATCGCAGCTTAGCCCAGGAAGAGTGCTAAAACGCCCTTTCGGTGTTAGCGTAACAACAAAAGGTTGTTATGCTTGAAATAGGGCACTGTGAACCCCATAAGTACGTAATCATGATGAATGAGACTGGCTGATAATCCGTCCGTAAGGTTACAATCAGTACAGCAGGTGTTTTCAATTTTGATCCAGGAGACGGAAATGTCATACAGTGGCGAACGAGATAACTTTGCACCCCATATGGCTCTGGTGCCAATGGTTATTGAACAGACCTCACGTGGTGAGCGTTCTTTTGATATCTATTCCCGTCTGCTCAAGGAACGCGTTATCTTTCTGACAGGCCAGGTGGAAGACCACATGGCTAACCTGATCGTGGCGCAGATGCTGTTTCTGGAAGCGGAAAACCCGGAAAAAGACATTTACCTGTACATTAACTCCCCGGGTGGCGTGATTACAGCAGGTATGTCCATTTATGACACCATGCAATTCATCAAGCCTGATGTAAGCACTATCTGTATGGGTCAGGCTGCATCTATGGGCGCGTTCCTGTTAACAGCAGGGGCTAAGGGTAAGCGTTTCTGCTTGCCGAATTCCCGCGTGATGATTCACCAGCCGCTGGGCGGTTACCAGGGGCAGGCGACGGATATTGAAATCCACGCCCGCGAAATCCTGAAAGTAAAAGCGCGCATGAATGAACTTATGGCGCAGCATACGGGTCAACCCCTCGAGCAGATCGAGCGCGATACCGAGCGCGATCGCTTCCTCTCTGCTTCAGAAGCAGTTGAGTACGGCTTAGTCGACTCCGTGTTGACCCATCGTAATTGATGCCCGCGACGCGAGTGTGCCGCTATACTAAGGTAGGGCGGCACTCTGCCTGAGAGCAGCTTGCGTCTTAGAATGGCATTTGCGTCGTCATGTGCGGCACAAAGAACTTAAAAAGAGGTTTGGACTCATGACAGATAAACGCAAAGATGGTTCGGGCAAACTGCTGTACTGCTCTTTTTGCGGCAAAAGCCAGCATGAAGTGCGTAAACTGATTGCCGGGCCGTCCGTGTATATCTGCGACGAATGTGTCGATTTATGTAACGACATCATTCGCGAAGAGATTAAAGAAGTCGCGCCACACCGCGAACGCAGCGCGCTGCCAACGCCGCATGAAATTCGTCATCACCTTGACGACTATGTAATCGGTCAGGAGCAGGCCAAGAAAGTACTGGCGGTAGCGGTATACAACCACTACAAACGTCTGCGCAACGGCGATACCAGCAATGGCGTAGAACTGGGTAAAAGTAACATTCTGCTGATCGGCCCAACCGGGTCCGGTAAAACGCTGCTGGCTGAAACCCTGGCGCGTCTGCTGGATGTACCGTTCACCATGGCGGATGCCACCACCCTGACCGAAGCCGGTTATGTGGGTGAGGACGTTGAAAACATCATCCAGAAACTGCTGCAGAAGTGCGATTACGACGTACAGAAAGCCCAGCGCGGGATCGTTTACATCGATGAGATCGACAAGATCTCCCGTAAATCAGACAACCCTTCCATCACCCGTGATGTATCAGGTGAAGGCGTACAGCAGGCACTGCTGAAGCTGATTGAAGGGACGGTTGCTGCCGTTCCGCCGCAGGGGGGACGTAAACACCCTCAGCAGGAGTTCCTGCAGGTTGATACCTCCAAGATCCTGTTCATCTGTGGCGGTGCGTTTGCCGGTCTGGATAAAGTCATCTCCCACCGTGTTGAAACCGGCTCCGGCATTGGTTTTGGCGCAACGGTGAAATCAACGTCCGAAAAACCGAACGAAGGCGAACTCCTGGCACAGGTTGAACCAGAAGATCTGATCAAGTTCGGTCTGATCCCTGAGTTCATCGGTCGTCTGCCGGTGGTGGCAACCCTGAATGAACTGAGTGAAGAGGCGCTGATCCAGATCCTGAAAGAGCCGAAAAATGCGCTGACCAAGCAGTATCAGGCGCTGTTCAATCTGGAAGGCGTTGACCTGGAATTCCGTGACGAAGCGCTGGATGCGATTGCCAAAAAAGCAATGAGCCGTAAAACCGGCGCGCGTGGCCTGCGTTCTATCGTTGAAGCGGCTCTGCTCGACACCATGTACGATCTGCCTTCAATGGAAGACGTGGAAAAAGTGGTGATTGACGAGTCCGTGATTAGCGGTCAAACCAAGCCACTGCTGATTTACGGTAAACCGGAAGCACAGCAGGCGTCTGGCGAATAATTCACCAAATCATACAAGCAGTTAATCAAAAAGGGGGGATTTTATCTCCCCTTTACTTTTTCCTTATTCATAGCGTTGAATGTGTGGGAAACATCCCCATATACTGGATACATGTTAATGGTTATGTGAAGCACAGTGACATGACCAGCTTACCTGGCGGACACTAACTAAGAGAGAGCTCTATGAATCCTGAGCGTTCTGAACGCATTGAAATCCCCGTATTGCCGTTGCGCGATGTGGTGGTTTATCCGCACATGGTCATACCCTTATTTGTAGGGCGGGAAAAATCTATCCGTTGCCTCGAAGCCGCTATGGATCATGATAAAAAAATCATGCTGGTGGCGCAGAAAGAAGCATCAACGGATGAGCCGGGTGTAAACGATCTTTTCACCGTCGGGACCGTGGCCTCTATTTTGCAGATGCTGAAGCTGCCTGACGGCACCGTGAAGGTGCTGGTAGAAGGTCTGCAGCGTGCGCGTATTACCACTCTGTCAGACGATGGCGAACACTTCTCCGCGAAGGCAGAGTACCTTGATTCGCCTGAACTGGATGAGCGCGAGCAGGAAGTGCTGGTGCGTACCGCGATTAGCCAGTTTGAAGGCTACATCAAGCTGAACAAGAAAATCCCACCAGAAGTGCTGACGTCGCTGAACAGCATTGACGATCCTGCGCGTCTGGCGGACACCATCGCAGCCCATATGCCGCTGAAGCTGGCTGACAAGCAGTCCGTGCTGGAAATGTCCGACGTTAACGAACGTCTGGAATATCTGATGGCGATGATGGAGTCTGAAATCGATCTGCTGCAGGTTGAGAAGCGTATTCGCAACCGCGTGAAAAAGCAGATGGAGAAATCTCAACGTGAGTACTATCTGAATGAGCAAATGAAAGCCATTCAGAAAGAGCTCGGCGAGATGGACGACGCGCCGGACGAAAACGAAGCGCTGAAGCGCAAGATCGATGCGGCGAAGATGCCGAAAGAGGCGAAAGAGAAAGCGGAAGCAGAACTGCAGAAGCTGAAAATGATGTCTCCGATGTCGGCGGAAGCGACCGTGGTGCGCGGCTACATTGAGTGGATGGTACAGGTTCCTTGGAACGCCCGCAGCAAGGTCAAAAAAGACCTGCGTCAGGCACAGGAAATCCTGGATACCGACCACTACGGCCTGGAACGTGTGAAAGACCGTATTCTTGAATACCTTGCGGTACAGAGCCGTGTGAACAAAATTAAAGGCCCTATTCTGTGCCTGGTAGGACCGCCGGGGGTGGGTAAAACCTCTCTGGGCCAGTCCATCGCTAAAGCGACCGGCCGTAAGTATATCCGTATGGCGCTGGGTGGCGTACGCGATGAAGCGGAAATCCGCGGTCACCGCCGTACCTACATCGGTTCTATGCCGGGTAAACTGATCCAGAAAATGGCGAAAGTGGGCGTTAAAAACCCGCTGTTCCTGCTCGATGAGATCGACAAAATGTCCTCGGACATGCGTGGCGATCCAGCCTCGGCTCTGCTGGAAGTGCTTGATCCAGAACAGAACGTGGCGTTCAGCGATCACTACCTGGAAGTGGACTACGACCTGAGCGACGTCATGTTTGTCGCGACGTCGAACTCCATGAATATTCCGGCCCCGCTGCTGGACCGTATGGAAGTGATTCGTCTCTCCGGTTATACCGAAGATGAGAAGCTGAACATTGCTAAGCAGCACCTGCTGCCGAAACAGATAGAGCGTAACGCGCTGAAAGCCAACGAGCTGACCGTAGAGGACAGCGCGATTATTGGCATTATCCGTTACTACACCCGTGAAGCGGGTGTGCGTAGCCTTGAACGTGAAATCTCTAAACTGTGTCGTAAAGCGGTGAAACAGCTGCTGCTCGATAAGAGCCTGAAACACATTGTGATTAACGGCGATAATCTGCATGCCTATCTCGGCGTTCAGCGTTTCGACTACGGTCGCGCGGACAACGAAAACCGTGTGGGCCAGGTGACTGGTCTGGCATGGACGGAAGTGGGCGGCGATCTGCTGACCATTGAAACCGCTTGTGTCCCGGGCAAAGGCAAACTGACCTACACCGGTTCTCTGGGTGAAGTGATGCAGGAGTCCATTCAGGCGGCGCTGACCGTGGTGCGCGCGCGCGCGGAAAAACTGGGCATCAACCCGGATTTCTATGAAAAACGCGACATCCACGTTCACGTTCCTGAAGGGGCAACGCCGAAAGATGGCCCAAGCGCGGGTATTGCCATGTGTACCGCGCTGGTATCCTGTCTGACCGGCAACCCGGTGCGCGCCGATGTGGCGATGACCGGTGAAATCACCCTGCGTGGTCAGGTTCTGCCAATCGGTGGGTTAAAAGAAAAACTGCTGGCGGCACATCGCGGTGGGATCAAAACCGTATTGATCCCGTACGAAAACAAACGCGATCTGGAAGAGATTCCGGACAACGTGATTGCCGATCTGCAGATCCATCCTGTTAAGCGAATTGAGGAAGTTCTTAGTCTCGCATTGCAGAATGAACCTTCCGGAATGCAGGTTGTAACCGCAAAATAGTGACCTCGCGCAAAGAGCGTCAATAAAAACAAGGCTGGTAAGTGATTTCGCACTTGCCAGCCTTTTTTTGTATAGCTAATTTAGATTGCTGATTAGGTCAGCCATCAACAACGGGTGTTGTAAGGTCATGGCAGGCCTGATATAACTGCTGCGCGGTCGCGTTGTGAAGGATTCAGACGCGATATAAATTATAAAGAGAGGAAGAGAACAGTGAATAAATCTCAACTGATTGACAAAATTGCTGCTGGTGCTGATATTTCTAAAGCTGCAGCTGGACGTGCGTTAGATGCATTAATTGCTTCTGTTACTGAATCTCTGCAGGCTGGGGACGACGTTGCACTGGTAGGCTTCGGTACTTTTGCTGTTAAAGAGCGTGCTGCCCGTACTGGCCGCAACCCTCAGACCGGTAAAGAGATCACCATCGCTGCTGCTAAAGTGCCGGGTTTCCGTGCAGGTAAAGCGCTGAAAGACGCAGTAAACTGATTGCTTTCCCGTTTCAGGGAAGCCGGATAGTACAAGGGCGCATCGTTTGATGTGCCTTTTTTGTTTGTCCAGACCTGATTTGTACGAGTTTATGCGAGTTGTGGGCTGACAATCGCCCCGTTTTCTTGTCACAATAGGCCTTCACGCGCGACGGGCAGGATTTACCGTCAGCGTCAGGTAATCAGTCACCTACAGCGGAGTGTTGTTACACCATGATGGACAGCTTACGCACGGCTGCTAACAGTCTCGTGCTCAAGATTATTTTCGGTATCATTATCGTGTCGTTCATATTGACCGGCGTGAGCAGTTACCTTATTGGCGGTGGCGCGAACTATGCCGCAAAAGTGAATGGCCAGGAGATCAGTCGTGGTCAGTTCGAGAATGCTTTTGCCGGTGAACGTAACCGTATGCAGCAACAGCTGGGCGACCAATTCTCTGAGCTGGCGGCGAACGAAGGGTATATGAAGACCCTGCGCCAACAGACGCTGAACCGTCTTATCGACGAAGCGCTGCTGGACCAGTATGCCAAAAAACTGGGCCTCGGCATCAGCGACGAGCAGGTGAAAAAAGCCATTTTCTCCACGCAAGCCTTCCAGTCTAACGGCAAATTCGATAACGCGCGTTACAACAGCATCGTCAACCAGATGGGCATGACCGCCGATCAATACGCGCAGGCGCTGCGTAACCAACTGACTACCCAGCAGCTCATCAATGCTGTTGTGGGTACTGATTTCATGCTCAAAGGTGAAACGGACGAACTGGCCGCGTTGGTAGCGCAGCAACGCGTTGTGCGTGAAGCGACCATTGACGTGAACGCCCTGGCGGCGAAACAGCAGGTAAGCGACGCTGACGTTAACGCCTGGTACGAGCAGAACAAGAATTCCTTTGTTTCTCCGGAGCAGTTCCGCGTGAGCTACATCAAGCTGGATGCGGCTGCATTGCAGGAAAGCGCGTCTGACGCGGAGATCCAGTCTTACTACGATCAGCATCAGGATCAGTTCACTCAGCCGCAGCGCAACCGCTACAGCGTGATTCAGACCAAAACCGAGGCTGATGCCAAAGCGGTACTGGATGAACTGAATAAAGGCGCAGATTTCGCGACCATTGCGAAAGCGAAATCCACCGATATTATCTCTGCGAAAAACGGTGGGGATATGGGCTGGCTGGAAGAGGCAACGACCCCTGATGAACTGAAAAATGCCGGTCTGAAAGACAAAGGCCAGTTGTCTGGTGTTGTTAAATCTTCCGTTGGTTTCCTGGTGGTTCGTCTGGACGACATCATCCCTGCGAAAACCAAACCACTGGCTGAAGTTCGTGATGACATCGCGGCGAAAGTGAAGCAGGAAAAAGCGCTGGATGCCTACTACGCACTGCAGCAGAAAGTGAGCGATGCGGCCAGCAACGACAACGAATCTCTGGCGGGTGCAGAGCAGGCGGCTGGCGTGAAAGCGGTTGAAACGGGCTGGTTTGGCCGTGATAACCTGCCGGAAGAGCTGAACTTCAAACCGGTTTCAGATGCCATCTTTAACGGTGGGCTCGTCGGCGAGAACGGCACGCCAGGCAGTAACTCTGACATCATTACCGTTGATGGCGATCGTGCGTTCGTTCTGCGCGTTAGCGAGCACAAGCCAGAAGCGGTCAAACCGCTGGCGGAAGTGAAGGATCAGGTTGTCGCCCAGGTTAAGCACAATAAAGCGGAACAGCAGGCGAAACTGGATGCTGAAAAGATTCTGGTTGATCTGAAAGCGGGCAAAGAGGACGCGTTGAAAGCGGCTGGCCTGAGCTTCGGTGAGGCGAAAACGCTGAGCCGTACGGGTCAGGATCCTGTCAGCCAGGCTGCATTTGGCCTGAGCCTGCCTGCGAAGGATAAACCGAGCTTCGGCTCCACGACTGATATGCAGGGTAACGTCGTTCTGCTGGCGCTCGATGAAGTGAAAGCCGGCACTCTGCCAGAAGCGCAGAAGAAAGCGATGGTTCAGGGCATTACCCAGAACAATGCCCAGATCGCTTTCGAAGCGATGATGAGCAACCTGCGTAAAGATGCCAAAATCAAGCTGGGTGATGTGATGACTCAGCAGCAATAATTACGTATCTGCTCGCAGATTTTCGTAACGCTCTGCAAAAACTAAAGGCCGCTTTCGCGGCCTTTTCCATTTCTGCAATCTGCCGTTTGTGCCTGTTTTCATCGATGGCTATCGTGACGGGGCTGTCAACAAACAAGGAGATACAGCATGAAACGTGGAATCAAAGCACTGTTAATTACATTGGCTATTGCCACCACCGGGATGAGCGCTGGTGCGCAGGCGGCGACGCCTGCTGCTAAACCACAGACGGTACAGAGTAAGACCGACGCCGCTGCGCCAGTGCAGGGGCAAACCAAAGCGACGGATGCCGGTAAAAATGGGGACGATGACGGTACGCGGGTGAGTATCAATTCAGCATCGGCGGAAGATCTGGCCCGCGCGATGAATGGTGTCGGCCTGAAAAAAGCGCAGGCTATCGTCAGCTATCGCGAAGAGTACGGACCTTTTAAAACCGTCGACGATCTCAAACAGGTTCCGGGGATGGGAAGCGCGCTGGTTGAACGCAACCTCTCACACCTGACGCTGTAATCTCACAATTACTTGCGCTGCGGCGATAATTTGCCAGGATAAAGAGGTCATACCAGTGATGACCTCTGATCCTATAACAACGAAAGGCTATTGCGCTATGCAGACAAAAATCAAAGTACGCGGTTTTCACCTCGACGTTTACCAGCATGTGAACAATGCACGCTATCTTGAGTTTCTTGAAGAAGCGCGCTGGGACGGGCTGGAAAACAGCGAAAGCTTTCAGTGGCTGACCGCGCATAACATCGCGTTCGTGGTCGTCAACATCAACATCAACTACCGCCGTCCGGCCGTACTGGGTGATGTGCTCACCGTGACCAGCCAGGTTCAACAGCTAAACGGGAAGAGTGGTGTCCTCAGTCAGGTTGTCACGCTGGATCCTGAAGGGCAGGTGGTGGCTGATGCGCTAATTACCTTCGTCTGTATCGATCTGAAAACGCAGAAAGCGCTGCCGCTTGAAGGGGAGTTGCGGGAAAAGCTGGAGTTGATGATCGCGTAGGAATTTTGTCTTTTATAAAAGACAAAAAGTTTTTTCAGGGATAGAATAATGGACAGGGACTACGTTGTTGAACGTTACCGGACCCGCGACGGAAAAGTGCCGTTTGAGGAGTGGGTAGCGAAGATGAAGCGAAAGGATCCGGAGTTAGCGTTTCGGATCCTTCTGCGAATTGACCGTGCTGAGAAAGGGAATTTCGGCGATTACCGATACCTCAGAGAGGGTATTTGGGAATTGAAAATTGATTGTGGTCCCGGCTATCGAATCTATTTTGCGCTTCAACATCGGAAGATCCTGTTGTTGCTGATCGGCGGTGACAAAAAGAGTCAAAAGACGGATGTTAAGCTGGCAATAGATTACTGGAATGATCATCAAAAGGATAAATCCGATGAGCAAAAGCCAACAAGAATTTTCTAGTTCCGTCAGCCATGATGAAGCCGTTGTAAAAATGCTTCGTGAAAACCCTTCCTACGCTCAGCTATACCTGCAGGTGGCGTTAGATGAGATTTATGAAGATCAGGGAATCCCTGCATATTTAATCGCGTTAAGACGCGTTATCGAAGCCCGCGGTGGCATAGGTGAAATTGCTGCCAAAGCAGGCTTGTCCCGTCAGCAGCTATACCGAACCTTGTCTGCCAATGGCAACCCAACGCTGACAACCCTGATGAAAGTGACCCGTGCTGCCGGTGTCAAACTGTTCGACAGCACGGTCAAATAGCCCTATTTAAGCCCGGTCTTTTTCTGCATTGCGGCCATCACGCCGGCTTTATCGGCAAGATAGTGATTCAACCCGTTAGCGCGCAGGTTGCAGGCGGCACACTGGCCGCAACCGTCACCTTTGATGCCGTTGTAGCAGGTGAGGGTTTCACTGCGAACCAGATCCAGCTTGCCCCAGTAGTCCGCCAGCGCCCAGGTTTCGGCTTTATCCAGCCACATCAGCGGCGTTTCAAAGCGCGTCTCTTTCGCCATGCCCAGATTGACGGCGTGGTTTAACGCTTTCACGAACTCATCGCGACAGTCCGGATAGCCGGAGAAGTCGGTCTCGCATACGCCGGTTATCACCGCTTCGGCTTGTACCTGGTAGGCATAGATTGCCGTCAGGGTCAGGAAGAGGATATTACGGCCAGGAACGAAGGTGTTCGGAATACCGCTGGCGTCAGGTTGGTAGTCCGGGACAGGAATGCTGTCGCGGGTGAGGCTGCTGACGGCCAGTTCATTTAACAGCGTAACGTCCAGCACCTTGTGCGCGCGTGCGCCCAGTTTGAGGGCCAGTTCACGGGCAACGTCGATTTCAGCGCGATGGCGCTGACCATAATCGAAAGTGACACAGTGAACTTCATCGTACTGATGAAGGGCCTGGACCAGGCAGGTAGTAGAGTCTTGTCCTCCGCTGAACACGACGACGGCACGTTTCATAAATCATCTCGACAGTTACGTAAAAACGTTATGTTACCGTCTGACCACGACGGCGACCAGCTTCTTCACGATTTGGGGGCGGGCAGCCAGGCTTCGGTAAAGTCAAACCAGCCGCGGGTGTTAAGGCGTATGCCGTTGACCCCCGGCGGGGCGCTGATCTGGTATTGATAATTGAACAGTGGGGTGATGACCGCGTTCTCCATCAGCCGGCTAAATATCGCCTTCAAGCCCGCATGCCGGTCCTGTTCATTAGCCTGGGTCTGGACCGCATCCAGCGTCGCCTGCAGATGAGCATATTGCGGCGCGCTCAGCAGGTGTGGCCAGAGGGCATCACAACGCAGCCACTGCTCAAGCGTGTATTCCGGCGCTTCACCAATCAGTCTGTCGCCCATCATGATGTCCGCGTCCGCCAGTTGCTGGCATCCGTCCCAGGTTTTCGCATCATAAAAGATAACCGTAAGCGCGCAGCCCTGCTGGGCAAGATACTGTTTTAGCTGACGCGCCATCGTGTGTAGCTCGACGGGCAAATGGTACAGCAGGGTTAACCTCTCCGGCAGAGGGACATGGGTTAAATCCGGCCACTGAGGAATTGCCCAGCCGGGCAGTAACTCCTCTGTTGGGGTAATCAGCCCTTCATTGAGCGGGAGCGTATGCAGAAGCGTTGAGAGATGAATGATATTAATGAGTCGTCGCGCCTGCATTTCACTCAGGCGTGGGCTTTGCTTCAGGGTGAGATAACAAAAGCCCAGACTGGTGCTGTTAGTGACCAGACGCAGACTCTCAAGTTCATCCGGTTCGCCAATGGCTATCTGCACAGGATGACGGCAGCTGGTACCCAGCTCAGAGTCAAATAGCGTCGGGGTGATCCAGTATTCGATAGCCTTAAGCAGCGGGTGGCTGAGATGGTACTGTTCATGGCTCTCCAGACGAACCAGATCGGGTTCATACACGCTGAGTCTGAAAGGGCCGCAGCCCGTCATGGGCTGTTCGGGATGGGCAAGGCGGCTGCAATAGGTGGCCAGGCGGTGTGCCAGCCAGTAATCCGGCTTGTGCAGAGTAAATGTCAGACACTGAGGGTGAGTGACGTCAATACGCAAGACGCTCTGGAACAGTTTACGCAGGGCAGGCAGGCCAAGAAGCGCATTCAGGCTTTGCTGAAGCTGCCCGGTTTCGACCTTATCGCCATTATGCCAGTGCAGGGTGGAGCGAATATAAAAATGCCAGCGCAGACCGTCCTCCGACACCGCCCAGTGATGGGCGAGATCGCCTGTGGGTTCACTGGAGTTGCCATGAAAACGCGTTAACCCGGAAAAAATCTGTCCTGCCAGATGTTGCTCCGCGCGACCTGGCAGAAAACCGGGATGAAGCGGATCCAGTGCACGGTAATAGGGGATACGCAGCGTCGGCGTGTCGTTTTGCCACTGCCCGCCTAAAAACGGGTGCAGCAAAGACCGCAGTTCTTCGGGGGCAAGCTGGGCCAGTTCCAGCACGTTGTGCTGCTGTCCGCGCTTCAGCGCCTCTTCCATCATCGCATTACGCAGTGACTCCGGGGCGACATGGAACGTCAGCTCTCCCCGTTTGCCGCGACCCGACTGCGCTCGCCAGCTCAGCCAGCCCGCGTCCTGGGCCTGACGCAGCAGCGTGCGGACATGTCGTTCGCTGCAAAAACAGCGGGCAGCCAGTTCGCTGATGGTGACCTGCTGCGTTGCACCCTTTGAAGGCTGCCAGAGGCGGTGATACTGATTGAGTCGGTTGAGCTGTCGCATAAGAAACCCGGAACAATAATAATCATCTATTCACTATTACTTCCGTATATCTCACACGATACTGATGCACAAGTTAACCGCATCACATTTCGGGAGTAACCATGGCTCGGCTCGCTGCATTTGATATGGACGGTACGTTGTTAATGCCGGATCACCGTTTAGGGGAGAAAACCCTGAACACGCTGAAGCGCCTGCACGAGCGTAACGTCACCCTGACCTTTGCCACTGGCCGTCATGTGCTGGAAATGCGCCATCTGCTGGGCGCCTTTTCCCTCGACGCTTTTCTGATCACCGGCAACGGGACGCGAATTCACTCTGTAGAAGGGGAGATACTGCACCGTCAGGATCTCGACCCCGAAGTGGCAGATATCGTGCTGCACAGTACCTGGGACACGCAGGCCAGCATCCACGTCTTTAACGATCGGGGCTGGTTTACCGGGCATGATATTCCGGAGTTGTTGCATGCGCATGTCTACAGCGGTTTTAGATACCAGCTTATCGATCTGCGTAAGATCCCCGCCCATGCGGTGACCAAGATCTGTTTCTGTGGCGATCATGACGATCTGTGCCGTTTACGCGTTCAGCTCAATGAGGCGCTGGGGTACCGGGCGCATCTGACCTTCTCGGCAGTGGATTGTCTGGAGGTGTTGCCTGTGGGCTGTAACAAAGGTTCAGCCCTGGCGGTACTGAGCGACTACCTGGGCTTAACGCTTCAGGATTGCATGGCGTTTGGCGATGCCATGAACGACCGGGAGATGCTGGGCAGCGTCGGCCGCGGTCTGATTATGGGGAATGCGATGGCGCAGCTAAAAGCGGCGCTTCCTCATCTGCCGGTTATAGGACACTGCCGCAACGAAGCGGTGTCCCATTTTTTGATGCATTGGCTGGACAATAACACCCTCCCATATTCCCCCGAATAGTGAGACCCTTCCAGCAAGCCAGACTTCGGTCTGGCTTTTTTTTACTTCAGCAGCTGCGCAATCTGCGCTTTCCACGGGGCGATATCGCCGATGTTGGCCTGCACCCACTCCGCATTGTAGTAGGTCTCAAGGTAGCGCTCGCCGCTGTCGCACAACAGCGTGACGACAGAACCCGTGCGGCCCGCGTCGCGCATGCGTGCGGCAAGCTGCAGTGCGCCCCACATATTTGTGCCCGTCGATGCGCCGACTTTACGACCCAGCTGCGTCTCCAGCCAGTGCGCCGTTGCCACGCTTGCGGCATCCGGCACGCGGAACATTTCATCCACCACATCCGGGATGAACGACGGCTCCACGCGCGGGCGGCCAATCCCTTCAATTTTGCTTCCCACCGGGCTGCGCAGGCTGGCATCGCGGTTTTGCCAGTAGTCGAGGAATACGGAGTTTTGCGGATCCACCACCGTCAGTTGGGTATCGTAGCCCTGACAGCGAATGTAGCGTCCGATCGTGGCTGACGTGCCGCCGGTACCGGCGCTCATGACGATATAGGAGGGAACCGGATGCGGCTCGTGAGTCATCTGGCGGAAGATACTGTCGGCAATGTTGTTATTGCCGCGCCAGTCCGTCGCGCGCTCGGCGAAAGTGAACTGGTCCATATAGTGACCGTTGAGCTCACGGGCCAGCATTTCGGAGGCGGCGTAGATTTCGCAGGCGCTTTCCACAAAGTGGCAGCGACCGCCGTAAAATTCGATCTGTTCGATTTTGCGTTTTGCGGTGCAGGACGGCATTACCGCGATAAACGGCAGACCCAACAGGCGGGCAAAATAGGCTTCGGACACCGCCGTTGAACCGGATGAGGATTCAATAATGGTGGTGCCTTCTTTAATCCAGCCGTTACATAAACCGTATAAAAACAGTGAGCGCGCCAGGCGATGCTTCAGGCTACCGGTGGGATGAGTGCTTTCATCTTTCAGATAGAGCTGTATGCCGTCAAATCCCGGCAGGGAAAGGCGAATCAGGTGCGTATCCGCTGAGCGCTGATAGTCGGCATTGATTTCGCTGATCGCATGTTTAACCCAGGTGCTATTCATCGTAGTTATCCGTTTGTCATTTTGTGCCTAGCATAGCGAAAAGCACAGAAAAAATTGTTGCTATCTGGCCTTTAAAATAGAATCAAGGGAGAAAAATTTTCTCTGTGAGGTGGGTATGCTAGATAAAATTGACCGTAAGCTCCTGTCGTTACTGCAGAGTGACTGTACCCTCTCTTTGCAGGCGCTGGCCGATGCCGTTAATCTGACCACCACGCCGTGCTGGAAGCGCCTGAAGAAGCTTGAGGATGACGGTATTCTTCTGGGACGCGTCGCCTTATTAGATCCCGAAAAACTGGGGCTTGGGTTGACGGCTTTTGTCCTGATAAAAACGCAGCATCACAGCAGCGAATGGTATTGCCGCTTTGTCACGCAGGTCTCGGAAATGCCGGAGGTGCTCGGTTTCTGGCGGATGGCCGGCGAGTACGATTACCTGATGCGCGTTCAGGTGGCCGATATGAAGCGCTATGATGACTTCTACAAACGGCTGGTGAACAGCGTACCGGGATTATCGGACGTTACCTCGAGCTTCGCCATGGAACAGATTAAATACACCACAGCGTTACCTATTGAATAACTTCGTAAAATACCTTCAGGAACAAACCGCGTGCGATTATTTGCCCAACTAAGCTGGTACTTTCGTCGGGAGTGGCAACGCTACCTCGGCGCCGTATGCCTGCTTATTATCATTGCCATTTTGCAGTTGATCCCGCCGAAAGTGGTGGGATACGTCGTGGATGGCGTCACCGAACAGCATTACACCACCGCACGGGTGCTGATGTGGGTTGGCACGCTGGTGCTGACGGCCGTCATTGTTTATCTGCTGCGCTACGTCTGGCGCGTGCTGCTGTTTGGCGCGTCCTACCAGCTAGCCGTAGAGCTGCGTGAGGATTTTTATCACCAGCTGAGCCGGCAGCATCCCGAATTTTATCTGCGCCATCGTACCGGGGATCTTATCGCGCGCGCCACTAACGATGTCGATCGCGTGGTCTTTGCCGCCGGGGAAGGGGTGCTGACGCTGGTGGACTCGCTGGTGATGGGCTGTGCGGTGCTGATCGTCATGTCCACACAGATCAGCTGGCAGTTAACCCTGCTAGCCCTGTTGCCGATGCCGCTCATGGCGCTGGCGATCAACCGCTACGGCGAACAGCTGCACGAGCGTTTCAAGCTGGCGCAGGCGGCGTTTTCGTCGCTAAACGACCGCACCCAGGAGAGCATGACCAGCATCCGGATGATCAAAGCGTTTGGCCTGGAAGACAGACAATCGGCGCTTTTCGCGGCCGATGCCGCCGACACGGGGGCGAAGAACATGCGCGTCGCGCGTATCGACGCCCGGTTTGACCCGACCATCTATATCGCGATTGGCATGGCCAACCTGCTGGCGATTGGCGGCGGAAGCTGGATGGTGGTTCAGGGGACGTTAACCCTGGGGCAACTGACCAGCTTTGCCATGTATCTGGGGTTGATGATCTGGCCGATGCTGGCGCTGGCCTGGATGTTTAACATCGTGGAGCGCGGCAGCGCTGCCTATAGCCGCATTCGCGCCATGCTGGCCGAAGCGCCGGTGGTCAATGACGGTAGCGAAGTAGTACCAGAAGGGCGCGGCGTCATGAAAGTCGACATCCGCCAGTTTGTCTATCCGCAAACGGAACATCCGGTACTGGAGAACGTCAGCTTTACCCTTCAGCCCGGCCAGATGCTGGGCATCTGTGGCCCGACAGGATCCGGCAAAAGTACCGTGCTCTCACTGCTCCAGCGCCATTTTGACGTTACGCAGGGCGATATTCGCTTCCATGATATTCCCCTGACAAGGCTGATGCTGGATGAGTGGCGAGGCCGACTGGCGGTCGTCAGCCAGACGCCGTTCCTGTTTTCAGACACCGTGGCAAACAACATTGCCCTTGGACGCCCAAGGGCGACGCAGGAAGAGATTGAGCATGTGGCGAAGTTAGCCAGCGTACATGATGACATTCTGCGCCTGCCGCAGGGCTACGAAACGGAAGTCGGGGAACGGGGCGTGATGCTGTCCGGGGGACAAAAACAGCGTATCTCGATTGCGCGTGCGCTGTTGCTGAATGCGGAAATCCTGATCCTGGATGATGCCCTTTCCGCCGTGGATGGCCGTACCGAACATCAGATCCTGCATAACCTGCGCCAGTGGGGTGACGGGCGCACGGTGATTATCAGCGCCCACCGTTTGTCGGCGCTGACGGAAGCCAGCGAAATTCTGGTATTACAACATGGGCATATTGCCCAGCGCGGGCAGCACGAAACGCTTGCGGAGCAACCAGGCTGGTATCGAGATATGTATCGCTATCAACAGCTTGAAGCGGCGCTGGACGATGCGCCAGAACACGCTGAGGAGGCGGACAATGCGTAAGCTCGGAACAATGTGGCCGACGCTGAAACGTCTGCTGGCCTATGGCTCGCCGTGGCGTAAACCGCTGGCCGTGGCCGTGCTTTTACTGTGGATTGCTGCAGTGGCTGAAGTGAGCGGCCCGCTGCTCATCAGCTACTTCATCGACAATATGGTTGCCAAAAGCTACCTGCCACTGGGGCTGGTGGTGGGCCTGGGCGTGGCCTACGTAGGTTTGCAGCTGGCGGCCGCCGGTCTCCACTATGCCCAGTCGCTGCTGTTTAACCGGGCCGCCGTGGGCGTCGTACAGCAGTTGCGCACGGACGTCATGGACGCCGCGCTTCGCCAGCCGCTCAGCGAGTTTGATATCCAGCCCGTCGGGCAGGTGATTTCGCGCGTGACCAACGACACCGAGGTGATCCGCGATCTGTACGTGACCGTGGTGGCAACCGTGTTGCGCAGCGCAGCGCTGATTGGCGCGATGCTGGTGGCGATGTTCAGCCTCGACTGGCGCATGGCGCTGGTGGCCATCACTATCTTCCCGGCAGTGCTGATCGTGATGGTTATCTATCAACGCTACAGCACGCCGATTGTGCGTCGGGTGCGCACCTACCTGGCCGATATCAATGATGGCTTCAACGAAGTGATCAACGGCATGAGCGTCATCCAGCAGTTCCGCCAGCAGGCACGTTTTGGTGAACGGATGGGGGAAGCCAGCCGTTCGCACTATATGGCGCGCATGCAGACGCTGCGGCTTGATGGGTTCCTGTTGCGCCCGCTGCTGAGCCTCTTCTCCGCGCTGGTGCTTTGCGGGCTGCTGATGCTTTTTGGCCTGACCACACAAGGGACCATTGAGGTAGGCGTGTTATACGCCTTTATCAGCTACCTTGGCCGCCTGAACGAACCCTTGATCGAGTTGACGACGCAGCAGTCGATGCTCCAGCAGGCGGTGGTGGCAGGGGAGCGAGTCTTCGAGCTGATGGACAGGCCGCGTCAGACCTACGGTAACGATGATCGTCCTCTGCAAAGCGGGGCGATTGCCTTTGATAACGTCTCGTTTGCCTACCGCGACGACCAGCTGGTGCTGCAGGATATCTCGCTTGCCGTTCCGTCACGCGGGTTCGTGGCGCTGGTGGGGCATACCGGCAGCGGTAAGAGCACGCTAGCCAGCCTGTTAATGGGGTATTACCCGGTCAGCCGCGGTGAAATTCGCCTCGACGGACGCCCGCTGGCGTCTCTCAGTCACACCGTGTTACGCAAAGGCGTTGCGATGGTGCAGCAGGATCCGGTCGTCCTGGCCGATACCTTCTACGCCAACGTAACCCTGGGGCGAGACTACACTGAGGAGCAGGTCTGGGACGTGCTGGAAAAAGTGCAGCTGGCAGCGCTGGCGCGCGGGTTTAGCGACGGCATCAGGACGAAACTGGGCGAGCAGGGCAACAATCTTTCTGTTGGACAAAAACAGCTTCTGGCGCTGGCGCGCGTGCTGATTGAAACGCCGCAGATCCTGATTCTGGATGAAGCGACGGCCAGCATTGACTCCGGCACCGAGCAGGCCATCCAGCAGGCACTGGCTGCCGTACGCGACCATACCACGCTGGTGGTGATTGCCCACCGCCTGTCCACCATCGTCGACGCGGACACGATCCTGGTGCTACATCGCGGACACGCCGTTGAGCGCGGTACGCACCGCGAACTTCTGGAGGCCAAAGGGCGTTACTGGCAGATGTACCAGCTGCAGCTGGCGGGCGAAGAGCTGGCAGCCAGCGTGCGCGATGAAGAGTCGCTTAGCGCCTGATGCACTAAAATGAGGCGATGCGCTAACAGTCATTCCTGTTGGTGCAAAACTGAAACGCACCCTGCACCGGCATGGTGCGTTTTTTTTCGCCGGTTCGTTAATCAGGACCGTGTAATGCTCATCACACCGCTGTTCCCTCCGGTTTTCATTTCTGGCACACCCCTTGCAATAGCTTCTGCGTAAGCTGCGGCCATTACCGAATTCTGACTGGAGGGGATCTATGAAGCTGGTTACGGTTGTAATCAAACCATTCAAACTCGAAGACGTGCGTGAAGCGCTGTCTTCAATGGGTATTCAGGGACTGACTGTCACCGAAGTGAAAGGCTTTGGTCGTCAGAAGGGTCATGCCGAGCTTTATCGCGGGGCGGAATACAGCGTTAACTTTCTGCCAAAAGTAAAAATTGATGTCGCGATTGCTGACGATCAGCTTGATGAAGTCATTGATGTCATTAGCAAAGCGGCCTACACCGGCAAAATTGGCGACGGCAAAATTTTCGTTGCCGAACTGCAGCGCGTCATTCGCATCCGTACCGGCGAATCTGACGAAGCGGCACTGTAATTAACGCCTGGCACACAGTGATAGGGATCGAGAAAATGAAGATAGCAACACTTAAAACGGGTCTGGGTTCGCTGGCGCTGCTGCCGGGCCTGGCGCTGGCTGCGCCTGCGGTGGCAGACAAAGCCGATAACGCATTTATGATGATCAGCACCGCGCTGGTGCTGTTCATGTCCATTCCGGGCATTGCGCTGTTCTACGGCGGCCTGATCCGTGGCAAAAACGTTCTCTCCATGCTGACGCAGGTTGCCGTGACCTTCGCACTGGTCTGCGTGCTGTGGGTGGTTTACGGGTACTCCCTCGCTTTCGGCACCGGCAACGCATTCTTCGGTAACTTTGACTGGGTGATGCTGAAGAATATTGAACTGACCGCGCTGATGGGCAGTTTCTATCAATATATTCACGTGGCGTTCCAGGGCTCGTTCGCCTGCATTACCGTCGGGCTGATTGTGGGCGCACTCGCCGAGCGTATTCGCTTCTCTGCCGTCCTGATCTTCGTGGTGGTCTGGCTGACGCTCTCCTATGTGCCGATTGCGCACATGGTCTGGGGTGGCGGTCTGCTGGCGACGCACGGTGCGCTGGACTTCGCTGGCGGTACCGTTGTGCACATTAACGCCGCGGTAGCGGGTCTGGTGGGTGCCTACCTGATTGGCAAACGCGTGGGCTTCGGTAAAGAAGCGTTCAAACCGCACAACCTGCCGATGGTCTTTACCGGTACAGCGATCCTCTACTTTGGCTGGTTTGGCTTTAACGCTGGCTCAGCAAGTGCCGCGAACGAAATTGCCGCGCTGGCCTTTGTGAACACCGTTGTGGCCACGGCGGGTGCGATCCTCTCCTGGGTATTCGGCGAGTGGGCGGTGCGCGGTAAACCTTCCCTGCTGGGTGCCTGCTCGGGTGCGATTGCCGGTCTGGTCGGTATCACTCCTGCGTGTGGGTATGTCGGTGTCGGCGGCGCGCTGCTGGTCGGCCTGGTGTCGGGTCTGGCGGGTCTGTGGGGCGTGACGGCGCTGAAACGTCTTCTGCGTGTGGATGACCCTTGCGATGTGTTTGGTGTGCACGGCGTGTGCGGCATTATCGGTTGTATCATGACCGGTATCTTCGCGGCGAAATCACTGGGTGGCGTGGGCTATGCGGAAGGCGTAACCATGGTTCATCAGGTGCTGGTGCAGCTGGAAAGTATTGCGATCACCGTTGTATGGTCTGCCGTTGTCGCTTTCATTGGCTACAAACTGGCGGACATGACGGTCGGCCTGCGCGTACCGGAAGAGCAGGAACGCGAAGGTCTGGACGTCAACAGTCACGGCGAGAATGCGTATAACGCATGATCTGAGTGTCTTGCCGGGTGGCGGCTTCGCCTTACCCGGCCTACAACAGCACTAAACGTAGGCCCGGTAAGCGTAGCGCCACCGGGCTTTTTACATCACCCTCTGTTACGCATTACCCCTTCCTGCACCGTCGAGGCGACCAGCACGCCATCCTGCGTATAAAACTCTCCACGCACAAACCCGCGCGCGCTTGATGCCGACGTGCTCTCCACGCTGTAGAGCAACCACTCGTTCATATTGAACGGACGGTGGAACCACATGGAGTGATCAATTGTCGCAACCTGCATCCCTTTTTCAAGGAAGCCCACGCCGTGCGGCTGCAGCGCCACCGGCAGGAAGTTGAAATCTGACGCATAACCCAGCAGATACTGATGAACGCGGAAGTCCTCTGGCACGGTACCGTTAGCCCGGATCCAGACCTGGCGCTTCGGTTCTGCGATGTGACCTTTCATCGGGTTGTGGAACTCGACGGGGCGGATCTCAAGCGGCTTATCGCAGAGAAACTTCTCTTTAACCTGTGGCGGAAGCAGATGCGCAAGCGCACGGGCGATATCGGTCTCTGATTGCAGCGAGTCAGGGGACGGGGCCGGAGGCATCTCTTTCTGATGTTCGTAGCCAGGCTCCGGTGCCTGGAAAGAGGCGGTCATGTAAAAGATGGGCTTTCCGTTCTGGATGGCCGCGACGCGTCGTGCGCTGAAACTGTTGCCATCTCTCAGGACTTCAACATCATACACAATCGGTTTTGCGCTATCGCCAGGACGTAAGAAGTAGCTGTGGAATGAATGCACCAGACGGTCTGCCGGGACAGTCTCCTTTGCAGCGTACAGCGCTTGTCCTACGACTTGCCCACCGAAGACCTGGCGTAAGCCTAAATCTTCGCTCTGTCCGCGAAAGAGTCCTTCCTCAATTTTTTCCAGGTTCAGTAATGTCAGCAGATTGTTCAGTGCCTGACTCATAGTTGTCCTCAATAAACGCCGTAGCGAAAGATAGGCTGAGTATAACGCAGAAATGAAAGTGGTCCGATGGGTAGATTAATCTGAATATCGGGACGATTTCAGGCATTAATCAGTGATTTGTGCCACACTTATATGCGTTATGTGATTGAAACGACATCGGATGGGATCGATCCCGCTGGTGCATTGATGATAAGGAGACTTCAATGAAACTCGTGCCCATGCTAAGTGGTGTAGCTATTGCGGTGGCGTTGTCCGCCTGTGCCGGTAAGAGCGCCCAGGTGCCAGTGCCAGCGGCAGATCCGAACGGGATCAATACCCTTTCGCAGCAATCCATTCAGCAGCCTAACGTTTCCGGTACTATCTGGATTAAACAGAAAGTGGCGTTACCGCCGGATGCGGTGTTAACGGTGACCCTGTCGGATGCTTCCCTGGCCGACGCACCATCGAAGGTTGTGGCTCAGCGTGCCGTCCGAACTGAGGGCAAACAGGCGCCGTTTAGTTTCGTGTTACCGTATAACCCATCGGACGTGCAGCCGAATGCCCGTATTCTGCTGAGTGCCGCGGTAACGATTAACGGTAAGCTGGTCTTTATCACCGATACGGTCCAGGAAGCGATCAACAACGGTGGGACAAAAATCGACCTGAACCTGGTCCCTGTGCAGCAGACTGAAGTGCCTGTCGCCCCGGCGACCGGTCAGCCGTCCCTGCCAACCCCACCCATTCAGATGTAATGAGTGTATTTCCCCTCTCCTGCGGGAGAGGGGTCAGTACACCCAGCGGTATTTCTGCAAATCGATCTGCCCCGACCCGGAAACCTGCACACCCTCTGACAGTAACGCCTGACGCTGGCGCTGAAGATCTGGCCCGGTGAGCGAGATGGCACCGTGTCGATTCACCACCCGATGCCAGGGCAACGTACTGCCTTCCGGTAGCCGTTTGAGGACACCGCCCACCTGTCGCGCCGCACGAGGGGACCCCGCCAGACGTGCCACATCACCATAAGTAGTGACATAGCCTTCCGGAACAGAGGCCACTATTTGCCATACACGCTGTGGAAAGGAGTCGTGTTCGTCCATACCTTCACCTGTGGGGATGTTCTGGGCAACCATGGTAAACGAAGATGGTCATGATTGCTGCGCCTGTTTGCGCAAGAAACCAGCATCCGGTTTCTGGCGGCTTGCAATTGGACGTTAGCACAGGGATAATGCGCCAGCGCGTTGGTTATCAACGCTCTCAATGGGGGCTCTGTTGGTTCTCCCGCAACGCTACTCTGTTCACCAGGTCAGGTCCGGAAGGAAGCAGCCAGGGCAGACGACGTGTGTGCCGGGATGTAGCTGGCAGGGCCCCCACCCATTTGTGCTCCCAATAATTCTTGTTTTCAGTGTTTACCTGGTGCTGCGCAAGTGGCCTATCAATGTCTGCTGGATGTGAGCAGCTTTATGCTGTCGATCACGAGGTGCGTTTTCCCACTAACCGTATATTTTTTCATTTATGCGTACTCAGAAATGGATAATTCTCTCAGACGTTTGTCACCTTTACTGAAAAGTGCCGTAGGAACGCCAGGTAAAGCAGGAAACTTTCAGCGCGACGTGATTATCGTGCAATACCTGTTTAATCTCATTAAGCCTATCATCCAGTATGACATCCCAGAAGATGGGATTATTATCAGAACCATCAGCCAGTTTCAGTCCATTCATTTGCGTTTCCAGCATCCCGATGGGGTTATTGAGCCAGAAGGGAAGACTTTCCGTGGATGAGTTGCTGCTGCGATGAAATATCCCCTTGTGTCTCAACAATCGTCTTTCACGTCTTCATTTTTTAGGCAACCTTCTGCCAATGAAAATAGCGTCCGTCAGCTGGTTAACAATTATCTGAGAAAAGAGCGCTACAACGTAGCAGATGAAACCCTTGAGCGAAGCAAGCTGATGGCACCTGGAATTGATGGGGCTGTATCGCTGACGGAGCAGGACTTTACTGAAGCCTGGGAAAATCTTAATCGTCGGGTAGAACTGAATATCATCAAAGCTTTTTCTATTGTGAAGTCGGGCGGACGATCTGGGTTTAATGCTTTAAATCTACCGATTATTGCGTATGAAGGGCATATTTTCTGTAAATACACCAAAAGGAAATACGATCAAACCCACCCTTTTTTGTCTTATAAATATGTAAAGAAAGCGGGTCCGGAATGGCAAAAAAACAATATCGACCAGCTTTCTGCATGGAATACCCTGGCGAAGGCTTACGCACTTGATGCCGAAGCTGCGATACTGTCGGCAATGGTAAATAAGGACTTTATAATATGGCATTCAACTATAACGGAAGCGATTTCGGTGATTATGACGTTAAAATTCGCAGAACTTATGAAAGCCTGGAGAAGGGGCGGAGATGAAAATTAAAATGATGCGCATAGTTTGCGGTTTTTCAGCCTTAATGGCGGCGTTTTCTTCGTATGCCACGACGCTACAGTCTGGCGTATATGAAGGTTTGTTACTCGCCGTCTCACCGACGGGCAATATCACCGGGTATTACTCTGAATCGGCTGAAGACAGCGTAAAACGTACCTGCACTTTCTTTCTGACAGGCCATGTTTCAGCGCAACAGCCAGACATCATCACTTCATGGTCTTCCTCTGTGCTCGCGGGCCATATTGCCGCGAATACCGCGGGTGTCACATTAGCCATTCCTGATGGGCAAAACCATGCTGGGTGTATGAATGTGCTGATGCCTGAAATTGCGACAGGTCTGGAACTGGAGAGGACGCGGCAGACACAGTGGCAAACGTTGATGAAGGTAAGCAGCCCGCGGGCTTATCTGAGCTCCACGCCTGATGCCGCGACCCGGCGTAAAGCCTGGATCGTTAAAGGAGACGTAGTAGGGGTAATACAAACCCAGGCTGGCTGGGCAGAGGTAGAGTTTGTCGCCCGTAGCGGAAAAACGACGCACGGCTGGGTGAATAGCAATGACATTCAGCCGTTAACGCCTCCTGCATCCTGATCGGTTTATTTCTCCCCCCTGAATACAATATTGCCGGGCGATGCTTTCGCATCGGCAATCTCATTAAGCTAATCCGTAACGCTATTTTCCCCGCATGACCGCACCCTATGTCACTGAAAATAAGAGTTATAGCTAGCCGTCAGGGACCCACCCATTTGTGGCTCCCGGCGTTCTTCCCCTGTTTTTTGTCTCTTTCTGAGACGTTTATCCACATTAAGACTAAGCTTATAGCATGTAATATATATTTCATCGCGCTGAAATATTATTGTCATAAACCTGTAATAATAGACTGGCATTTTAGAATCGTATGTCTTTTTTCTAACATAATTCAAAAAAATATATATCTGGATAACGTTGTTAACTTCGTGTATTAAATAAAGTACTTATTCCGAAGGGAAGTGACAAACATGGCTACTGCAGTATTAAATGTGAAGATCGATGACGCGCTAAAAGAAAGACTTCGCCACTATGCGGAACACAATAACGAGAATTTAAGCGTGACGACAGAGAAACTGCTGCTGCTGGCGTTTGAAGCAGTAGAAGAGGCGGGAGTATCGGAAGAGGATATTGATAATCAGCATACGGAAGAAGAGAGTGTTTCTCCTTTTACTCCTAAAGAAATCAAAGCTCTACGTAAACTTCTGAAGAAGAGAAAATGAAACAACAACTGTCAACTGCCAGTGACTACAAAGAGGCCTGCGATCTGTTGCGTTCAGGCTACGTGAAGCATGTACGTCTTGGCTGGAATGTCGGAAGTGATGAGTTCTTTCGTATTGCGTCTGACTGGTGTGATACGGGCGCAAAAATAAAGAAAGACGGTGAAAGCTTCGTTATTTCACTGAAAGGTTTTCCTATTCCTGCTCAGCATTAACGACTAAACGGTGAAAACTGCTGACTGCATCTGATACAGTCAGCAGTTTTTATTTTATGATCTGCTTCAAACTTTTAAATATTAAATGACGCTGCGTTTCACCGGCGGCACGTTTTTATTCAGAGCAAGCCATAGCGGTTTGATCCGCAGCAATGCCTGCTCAAGTTCTGTCGGTTCGAGCGAGAAGGGCATGCGTAAGTAGCGGTCAAACGCGCCCGATAAACCAAATCGCGTTCCGGTCCCCAGGTTAATCCCCAGAATCTCGGCTCGCGCAGCAAGCTGCGTTGCCAGCATGCCCGGGAGTTCTATCCAGTAAGAAAGCCCGCCTTCCGCTTCATGAAATGTCCACTCCGGGAAATGTTCACGCAAAAGGTCACCGCAGCGATCGCGTCGCTCCGCCAGCATCTTCCGGCGTGCGGGCAGAAACGTCTCGCTGTTGTTCATGAGCCACAGCGTCGCCAACTGCTCCAGCAGCGGCGATCCTAAATCCAGCGTGTCCCGCGTCTGGGCAAGCGTGGCGATAGTACGCGAGGAGGCGCGGATCCAGCCGAGACGCAGCCCGCCCCAGAAACTTTTTCCGGCAGAGCCCAGCGTGATGACGGTGGCCTGCGGGTTAAAGGCGGCCAGCGGCGGTGGGGGAGGCGAATCAAACCAGAGATCCACCATCGTCTCATCCACCACCAGTGCCGTACGGGTTTTTGCGGCAATATCGGTGATGGCCTGACGGGTGGCGCTATCCATACATCGCCCGGTCGGGTTATGAAAGTCTGGCATCAGATACGCCAGCCGCGGCGCTGTCTGGGCAAGCGTTGCCGCGAAGCCGTCCGTATCCCAGCCCGTTTCCGGCAGCGACACCCCCACGGGCCGACACTGTGCCCCCTGGATGGCGGCAATCGCCAGTGGATAGGTGGGATGATCAACCACGACGCGATCCCCCGGTCCGGTCATCATCCGCAGCACCAGCGCAAAGCCGCTGACGGCGCCATTCACCACCATCACTTCATCCGCACGGGTGGGAAGACCCCGCGCGGTATAGCGCGCAGCAATGGCTTCCCGCAGTGCCGGCAGCCCAAGCTGGTCGTAGCCCGTCAGCGAGAGGTGCTGCGTAATGGCCGTGAGCGCATGGGTATACGCCTGGTGGATCTCAGGTCCGGCGTTGAGGGCGGCGGTGGAGAGATCCAGTGCGGCGCTCGCCGCTGAGAGGGTGGGAACGGCGCGTGTATCCGGGAGGATCACGCGTGACCCGCTGCCGTGACGGCTTTCCAGGTAACCTTCTTCACGCAGATGGGCGAGGGCGCTGCTGATGGTCGTTCGGCTTACGTCCAGCGCAGAGGCCAGTTCGCGCTCGCCCGGCAGCCGCGTATTCAGTGCCAGCCGGCCATCAAGGATTAACAGACGCAATGCATCGGCCAACTGACGCCAGAGCGGGGTGCGGGAAGAGGTTTGCTGCCAGTGGCCTAACAGGCGTATCAGAGACTGGCTTCCGAAGCGGCGTGATGACATATGCAGTCCACTATTTGAAAACTGGACATTAATCATAGTGCCATTTTAGGTCAGGATGAAAGCCTGGTTCACTGGAGAAGCGAAAAATGGTACGTCGTCTGCTACAACTGTATGTCGGTCTGGGGCTGTATGGTCTTTCCACCGCGATGTTTATTCGTTCCGATTTAGGGGTCGATCCCTGGGATGTTTTTCACCTTGGGGTAGGGATGCAGCTGGGGATGAGTATCGGGACGGTGATCATTTTAACCGGTGCCGCGGTGCTGCTGCTGTGGATCCCCCTGCGTCAGATGCCGGGGCTCGGCACAATCAGTAACGTGATCTGTATTGGTCTGGCGGCGGATGCCAGCATGGCATTCGTCCCGGAGGTGAGTTCGTTGCCCATTCGACTCACGCTGCTGGTGGGCGGGATTGTGATGAACGCGATTGCGACCAGCATGTACATCGGAGCCGGTTTCGGCCCGGGCCCGCGCGATGGCCTGATGACCGGCATTCATGCCCGGATGGGATGGTCTATTCGCAGCGTACGGACCTCCATTGAGGTCTCTGTCCTGCTGATTGGATGCGTGCTTGGCGGCACGTTTGGAGTGGGAACCGTATTGTATGCCCTGACGATTGGCCCGCTTATCCAGCTCTGTCTGCCCTGGTTCCGTCAGAAGCCGAGGATTGAGGACATCCCCCAGCCGGAGCGGGTTGTTTAATTTGCGAAGCGCTCACATGTTTTTCAGGGCGTCGCTGTGCCAGAATAGGAACCCCGAAACACGCGATGCCAGCATGCATGAAAGCAATCACACTCTATGATGTCGCCCTCCTTGCGGGGGTTTCTTATCAGACCGTTTCCCGCGTCATTAACGACGCGGAACATGTGTCTGCCCGTACCCGGGAAAAGGTGCAGCAGGCGATGGCGGAGCTGCACTACGTGCCTAACCTTCGGGCACAGCAGCTGGCGGGGAAACGCACCCGCACGCTGGGGCTCATCACCACCGATCTGGCCCTGCACGCCCCTTCGCAAATTGTCTCGGCGGTGAAATCCCGGGCGGCAGAACAGGGGGCGAGCGTCCTCATTTCGATGGTGGAACAGCCGCACCAGTGTCAGGCTGCGCTTCAGGCGTTGCTGGCGCAGCGCGTGGAAGCGCTGCTGGTGAATGTTCCGCTTGACGATCCGCATGCCGAACAGCTCAGGGCGCTGGCATTGCCTGTCCCGGTGCTGTTTCTCGATGTATCCCCTTCAGCGCAGGTCAATAGTCTCGTCTTTAATGCCGCGGAGGGCGCACGTCTGGGCGTTGAGCATCTGCTTTCGCTGGGGCATCAGCGTATTGCCCTGCTGAGCGGGCCGGAAAGTTCGGTCTCCGCACGGGCACGTCTGGCGGGCTGGAAAGCGACGCTGGCAGGGGCGGGTCTTGACGCCGCCGCCGTGGCCTACGGTGACTGGAGCGCGGCCAGCGGATATGAGAAGGGGCATTTGCTGTTATCTGCGCCGGCATTACCGGATGCGATTCTGGTGGCCAACGATCAAATGGCCCTCGGGGTGATGCGCGCCTGCGCGGAAAAAGGGATCGCGATCCCGGGTCAGATATCCGTGGTCGGGTTCGACGATACGGCGGACAGCGCCTGGTTTTCCCCACCGTTGACGACCATTCGCCAGGCGTTTCGCGAGGCAGGCGAACGCAGCGTGGAGTGGTTGCTGGCGCCCACCGGGGACGAAGCGTGCTGGCAGGTTCAGCTGCCGGTGACGCTGGTGACCCGCCACTCCAGCGCGCGCCACGCCCCCCTGCAGGCGGAGCACGAGACGCTGGCGCAACAGCTCAGAAGCGTGGCACTACTGGCGGAGCAGCTGGCCCGCAAATAAGACTTTTGTGATCTGACTCGCTACCCCGCAAACGATCGCTTTACCGTTACCGGGTGCCAGGGCATGTTAACTAAAATTGTGAGCGCTTCGCAAAGAGGTTACTATGTCCCATACTCCATCGCTGACCCTCAGTGCCATTCTCGCCCGACGCGACTGGGAAAACCCGGGGGTTACCCAGTGGAACCGTCTGGCGGCACACACGCCGTTATACAGCTGGCGTGATGAACAATCCGCCCGGGATGACGCCGGATCTGTCAGCAAGCGCTGCCTCAACGGGATGTGGCGGTTCAGCTACTTTGCTGCCCCCGAGCTGGTTCCTCAGGCATGGGTCACCGAAGATTGCGCAGATGCTGTGGCCATGCCCGTGCCGTCTAACTGGCAGATGCAGGGATTTGACACGCCCGTCTACACCAATGTGACTTATCCGATACCGGTTAACCCGCCTTTTGTTCCGCAAGAAAATCCTACCGGTTGTTACTCGCTCACATTTGACATGGACGTCTTACAGGCCGGGCAAACCCGCATTATTTTTGACGGCGTGAACGCGGCGTTTCATTTGTGGTGCAACGGGCAGTGGATAGGGTATTCGCAGGACAGTCGACTGCCCGCTGAATTTGACCTGACAACGGCATTACGCCCCGGGCAGAACCGCCTCGCGGTCATGGTATTGCGCTGGTGCGACGGCAGTTATCTGGAAGATCAGGACATGTGGCGCATGAGCGGTATTTTCCGCGATGTGTCATTGCTGCATAAGCCTGAGACGCACATTGCGGATTACCATGTTGTTACCGACCTGAACGCGGATCTGGACCGCGCGGTGCTGAACGTGGAGGTCGCGCTGGCGGGCGCTGACTTCGCGGCGTGCGACGTGGCGATGACCTTGTGGCGCAACGGTGAGCGCTGTGCAAGCGTCACCCAACAGCCTGGCTCTGCCATTGTGGATGAACGCGGAAACTGGGCCGAGCGGTTAACGGCGGCAATCCCCGTGGTGTCCCCCGCGTTATGGAGTGCGGAAACGCCGGAACTCTATCGCCTGACGATCGCGCTTCGCGATGCGCAGGGCAACTTGCTGGAGAGTGAAGCCTGCGACGTTGGCTTCCGCCGGGTTGAAATCAGCAACGGTCTGTTGAAACTCAACGGTAAACCCCTGCTGATCCGCGGGGTTAACCGGCACGAGCATCATCCGGAAAACGGCCAGGTGATGGACGAAGCGACGATGCGTCGCGATATCGAACTGATGAAACAGCACAACTTCAACGCCGTGCGCTGCTCGCACTACCCGAACCATCCCCTGTGGTACCGGCTGTGCGATCGCTATGGCCTGTACGTTGTTGATGAAGCCAATATCGAAACCCACGGCATGGTGCCGATGAGCCGTCTTGCTGACGATCCGCGCTGGCTGCCCGCCATGAGCGAGCGCGTGACCCGCATGGTGCAGCGCGATCGTAATCACCCCTCCATTATCATCTGGTCGCTGGGCAATGAGTCCGGGCACGGCGCAAACCACGACGCACTGTATCGCTGGGTGAAATCCACGGACCCGACGCGCCCGGTACAATACGAAGGCGGTGGGGCGAATACAGCGGCGACGGATATTGTCTGTCCGATGTACGCCCGTGTCGATCAGGATCAGCCTTTCCCGGCGGTGCCGAAATGGTCGATCAAGAAATGGATCGGCATGCCGGATGAAACGCGGCCGCTGATCCTCTGCGAATACGCACATGCGATGGGTAACAGCTTCGGCGGGTTCGCGAAATACTGGCAGGCGTTTCGCAGCCATCCTCGCCTGCAGGGTGGGTTTGTCTGGGACTGGGTCGATCAGGCTTTGACGAAGAGAGACGAAAAGGGCAACGCCTTCTGGGCCTACGGCGGTGATTTTGGCGATAAACCGAATGACCGACAGTTCTGCCTGAACGGGCTGGTGTTCCCCGATCGCACACCACATCCGGCGCTGTATGAGGCGCAACGCGCACAGCAATTCTTCACCTTTATGCGGGTCAGCACCTCCCCGCTGGTGATAGAGGTGCAAAGCGGCTACCTGTTCCGTCACACCGATAACGAGGTGCTGAGATGGATGGTTGCCCGGGACGGGGAGGTGCTGGCCTCGGGCGAGGTGACGCTCGCGATGGCGCCTGAAGGCGCTCAGCGTCTGGAGATCGCCCTGCCAGAGATCAAGGCTGAACCGGGTGAAGTCTGGCTGAACGTTGAGGTTTATCAGCCGCGGGCGACGCCGTGGTCTCCTGCCAACCATCGCTGTGCCTGGGCGCAGTGGCAGCTCCCGACGCCGCTGTTTATCGCACAGTCTGACCCGGTGGGTGAGCCGCCGGTGCTGACGCAAAGCGACGCCATGCTGATCCTGACGCACCGGCAGCAGCGATGGCTTTTCGATCGTGCTTCAGGAAACCTGACGCAGTGGCTGAACAATGGCGTTGAAACGCTGCGTTCACCGCTGAGGGATAACTTTACCCGCGCGCCGCTGGATAATGATATCGGCGTAAGCGAGGCCACGCGAATTGACCCTGATGCATGGGTTGAGCGCTGGAAGGCGGCGGGAATGTACGATTTAACCCCGCGGGTGTTGCATTGTGAAGGCGAGCAGCGTGCCAATGAGGCTGTAGTGACGACACTGCATGCCTGGGAATATCGCGGAAAAGCGCTGTTCCTGAGTCGTAAGGTGTGGCGCGTGGACTGCCAGGGGAGGTTGCACGGCGATATTCAGGTGGATATTGCGTCCGATATCCCGGAACCCGCGCGCGTTGGCCTGAGCGTGCATCTCGCCGAAACGCCGGAGAACGTTCGCTGGCTGGGTCTGGGCCCGCATGAAAACTATCCGGACCGAAAACTGGCGGCACAGCAGGGGCGCTGGAGATTGCCCCTCGAGGCCATGCATACGCCGTATATCTTCCCGACGGAAAATGGCTTGCGCTGTGATACCCGCGAGCTGGTGCTGGGAACGCATCAGCTGGATGGCTGCTTCCATTTTTCGGTGAGCCGCTACAGCCAGCAGCAGCTGCGAGAGACAACCCATCAGCATCTGCTGCGTGCAGAGCCGGGATGCTGGCTCAATCTTGATGCATTCCATATGGGCGTGGGCGGCGACGACTCCTGGAGCCCCAGCGTCTCGCCGGAATTTATTCTCCAGCAACGCCAGCTGCGTTATACCTTCAGCTGGCGGCAGACGCTTAACTGACCCGTGAGAGGCGGCCACAGGGCGTGGCCGCCTGCTTACCCCAGAATCCCGCTCAGGCCGTGCAGGCTCATGTAAATCCCTACAACAGTAATCAGCGCAGCGGAGATCCACGGCGCTTTTCGGGAAAGTTCGCTAAACCCGGGCCAGCGTTTTGTCGCATGTTTGAGGCTTAAGGCGGCAATCGCGCCGGAAGCGACCAGGGTGATCGCCAGACCAATACTGAAGCTGAAGACCAGCGTCGCGCCAAGGGCAAAATGCTTGAGCTGCAGGCAGATGAGAAGAACGGTGATGGATGCCGGGCAGGGGATGAGCCCGCCGGTCAGGCCAAACACCACGATCTGTCCGGTGGTGACGTTTTGGCCGCTGAAGCGCCGGTTAATATCCTGCGCGTGGGCGCGCTGGTGAGCGTCCTGCCACTCGTCATCAACCAGCGGATGTTCGTGGTGGTGATCATGCTGGTGGTCATGGTCATGGTCGTGGTCGTGATGATGGTGGTGATGATGATGATCGTGCGGCTGGCCCTCTTTCCAGGTCCGCCACGCCATCCACAGGGCGATCAGGACGATCAAGACTCCCGATATCAGCTGGAACCAGGGCTCTGAAGTATGCGCATCCCAGCCCCGACCAAACCATAATCCGGCCATGGCAATAACCCAGACTACCGCCGTATGGGAAAGTGTGGCTGCCAGACCGAGCAGCACCGCCTGCTTCAGCGTGCCGCGGATGGCCACAATAAAGGCCGCCATCATCGTTTTTGAGTGGCCCGGCTCCAGGCCGTGTAGCGCGCCGAGCAGAATAGCACTGGGAACAAACAGCCAGGCATTGCCCTGCTGCAGAAGTGAAGCAAAATCGTTCATGGGAAATTCCGGAGTGGAGAGCGTGCTCAGATAGTACTCCCCCCCAGTAGATTAATACTACCCCCCAGTAGAAAAATACTCAGGGGGAGTAGAGCGTGATATGCTTTGAATGCCAAAGAAGAGAAGGGATCGCCCGATGTCACATACCGTTCGCGACAAGAAAATGTTATTGACCCGCCTGAAGAAAATTCAGGGGCAGAGTAACGCTCTGGAGAAAATGCTGAACAGCGATCACGAATGCGCCGAGGTGCTACAGCAGCTGGCGGCGATCCGTGGCGCGGTTAACGGCATGATGATGCAGGTGATCGAAGGGCATTTAACCGATCACGTGGTGAAAGAGCCCGAAGAAGCGCAGCGTGAAGCCGATCTTGGCGTGGTGTTGCAGGTGATCAAATCTTATCTTAAGTAGCGTGCGTTTCGAGGTTGTGTTCTGCCCAGAGAATAAATTCCGTTTTGGGCAGCGCTTTGCTGTAGTACCACCCCTGCCCATACTGCACGCCGTGTCGGTGCAGCCAGGCGAGTTGCCCTGCGGTTTCGACTCCCTCCGCGACCATCGCCAGCTTCAGCGATTTCGCCATTTCAATAATGTGCGGCGTCACGTTTTTATACTCCAGCGCATCCACGAATGATTTATCAATCTTGAGCGTGTCGACATCAAGGTCCTGCAGATAGCTCAGGCTGGAATAGCCCGTTCCAAAATCATCAATATAGACAGGATGGCCCGCCCGGCGGAATGCGGCGATAGCCGGCGCGCTAATTTGAGGATCGGCAAAGCCACGTTCGGTTAACTCAAGGTCGATCTGTCCGGGATGGACTTGCCACTTATTCAACAAGTGGCTCAGCAGCGGCGGCAGCGTGCCGGAAATCAAATCGGCGGGGGCGAGGTTAATGGAGATGTGCTGGTCGCCGTGCAGATGCAGCCAGTGGCCCATGTCTTCAAATACTTTTTCGATGACCAACTGCGTCAGCTGCGAGATGAGCCCCGTTTGCTCGGCCAGCGGCACAAAGATATCAGGAGAAAGACTGCTTCCGTCTGGCTGGGGCCAGCGCGTCAGCGCTTCTGCGCCAACAATTTTCCCGCTACACAGCGCCACGATGGGCTGATAGTGAACCACAAAATCGCGGCTGTTAATGGCGTCAAGCAGGCGATTGCGCGGCGACTGGATGCGACGCAGTATCCGCAGGACAAAAAGCGCGGCAAGCAGGCTTATCAGGATGCCGAAGGGCAGCCAGAACAGCAGCTGCCGGTGCCAGGTTTCAGCCAGCGGTTTGAGCGTCGCCCATGCGACAACGGTAAACCCCAGTTCGGGGACGGGCTTCATCACATACATCGAACCGTTGTACTGAACGCTGGTCATCTCCTGACCCTTAATCATGTCCCGGATGTGCGGATCGAGCGTATTGCTGCTGGCGAAGATGCGGCGTGTTGCACTTCCGACCAGGGCGGCATCAATCGCTATCTCACCGAAAGGGATCACATCCACCAGCGAAGCCGGATCGACCATGACCAGATAATGCCCTTTACCCAGCACAGCCATGTAATGATTAAACCCAAGATCGTTTTGGGTGGTCAGCCATGCACTGTAACCATCTTCGGTAATGCGCATCGGCGGCGGGAAAGGGGATGCATGACTGGTTTGCTCCAGGGAGGAGCAGAGCGGTTTGAGGTTGTCGATATAAATCACTTCCTGGACATATCGCCACGAGAAAGCGACCCGTCGCATCTCCCTTAACTGCAAAGGGCTACACGGCACGCCTTCAAAGGCCTGCAGGCGATCGAGCGCTTCTTTCGCCTGATCCACGACCCTGTCGGTGCGTATCAGCACGCGTGAGGCATAGTTATCCAGGGCATCGACAAATTTATCTTCCGCCTGGCGATGAGCCAGCCAGATGCTCAGGCAAATGGGGACCAGCACAGAAAAGATAAGTATGCCGGTCACCAGACTGACCAGATGTCGGGTTTTCATGCTGTCGTTTCCTTCCTCGTATGCCCGCTCCTGAGCACTGAGTTCCCTGCCTGAAGAGAAAGTTTTTACCGCGAAATGATATAGTTATAGCACGTGGGTGGCATGGTTTTCATTTTATCTCAGTGAAACCCGAAAATATCATCCTGATAGAGGGGGTTGTTTTTACAGCCTGGCCTGGATATTATTTTGTTATGTTATAACAAAACATAAGAGGTTTATGATGAAACCAGATATCCATCCCACTTATCGTACCGTGGTCTTCCACGACACCAGCGCCAATGAATATTTTAAAATTGGCTCAACCATTAGCACCGACCGCGAAATTGAGCTCGATGGTGAAACGTATCCGTACGTTACCCTTGATGTCTCATCAAAATCGCACCCGTTTTATACCGGCAAGCAGAAAACGTTCTCCACGGATGGCAGCGCAGCACGCTTCCGTAAGCGTTATGGCGGTTTTATCAATGCGAAGCGGGGCTAATCATGCAGGTACTTAACTCATTACGTAGCGCAAAACAGCGTCACCCGGATTGCCAGATAGTCAAACGCAAGGGACGCTTATATGTGATTTGCAAATCTAATCCGCGTTTTAAGGCGGTTCAGGGACGTAAAAAAAGACGCTAGACGCGTGTTTCTCGCCAGCTTTCCAGGGATCTTTTCTGTTTGCCATCGGCAGTAAAATTGTCGGTGGCAAGCCAGCCTTCAAAGGCGCTTGCCAGCGCCTGCCACTCTTTGTCGAGGATTGAAAACCAGTCGGTGTCCCGGTTATGTCCTTTTGTCACCAGCGCCTGGCGAAAACGCCCCTCAAACTGAAAACCCAGACGCAGGGCCGCTTTGCGGGACGGTTCGTTCAGACTATTGCATTTCCATTCATAACGCCGGTAACCAAGGGTATCGAAAACATACTGCATCAGCAGATATTGCGCTTCTGTTGACATAGGCGTGCGGCTTAACAGGGGAGAGAAGTGAACGTGCCCCACTTCCACAACGCCGTTTTTAGGATCGATCCGCATCAGGGCCAGCGTGCCGACCGGAGATTGGGTCTGGTTATCGATAACGGTAAAGTGCATGGGATCGGATAACTCACTCACGCTCGCGACCCATCCGGCGAACGCCTCTGCGGTGGCATCGGGCTCACGCAGCAGCCACGTCCAGCTGCGGGTATCTTCGGCCTGCGCATACGCGCAGAACAGCGCGTTAGCATGCTCCACCCGCAGCGGCTCAAGCCGGCAGTAACGACCCTGAAGTACCACCCGGGACGGATGTGGACGGGGTTGCCAGTCGATAAGCGGTTCGCCCACGGGCTGCCCAAACTGATTGATTGTATTCATCTTCATCTCCGTGACGTTGAAAAGAGTTCCAGACTAATGAATTGCTGGTTCCTTAAAAAGAACCACCAGGTTATGTTTTGATGGTGCCACGAGGAGGCGAGATGAATATTCCGGGTGATGAACTGTATACCTTGCTCAATGCAGCGCTGAAAAAACGTGGCGAGGAGACGCTCCAGCGTACGCTCTATCTGGCTTTGCGGGAGGCCATTCTGAGCGGAAGACTCCGCTCCGGCAGCCAGCTTTCCGGTTCGCGCACGCTGGCCCGGCAGCTCTCCCTTTCCCGCAATACCGTCAATGCGGCGCTGGACCAGCTCACCCTCGAAGGGTATCTGCAGCGTAATCGCCAGGGAACGCGGGTAACACTGTTTGCGCAGCGTGCTGTCCCGAGGTCATTGCCGGACCCTGCCATCACGCTTGCCAGACGGGTCAGCCTGCTGCCTGCACCGGTGCAGCGGGATACCCCGGTTCTTGCCTTTACGCCGGGGACACCCGCCATTAACTATTTCCCTCTGCCGCTATGGCGGCGGTTGTATGACCGCGTGATGCGGGAGGAGGGAAGCGCCCTGTTAGGTTACGGCGACCCCGCCGGCGAGCCGTCGCTGCGGGCAGCGATTGCCCGGCACCTTGCCTTGTCCCGCGGCATTGACTGTGACGCCAGCCAGATAGTGATCACTGAAGGCGCGCTTGAGGGCGTCAACCTGTGCACGATGCTGTTGAGCGAGCCGGGGGATATCGCCTGGGTAGAAAACCCCGGCTACAGTGGGGCAAAAAGCGCGTTTGTTAAAACCGGCCTGACGATGAGGGGCATTCCGGTGGATGACGAGGGAATGTGCTGGGAGGGACTGAATGCGCCTTCTCCCGCGTTGATTTTTACCTCACCCTCACATCAGTTTCCTTACGGGAGCGTGCTCAGTGCCCGGCGGCGTCTGGCCCTGCTGGCGCTGGCCAGAGAGCATAACGCCTGGATTATTGAGGACGACTACGACAGCGAATTCCGTTATGCCGGTGAGCCCGTACCGGCGATGCTGGGCATGGTGGCGAATGCTCCCGTGGTCTATCTGGGGACGTTCAGTAAGACGCTGTTTCCGTCGCTCAGAATGGGATTCATGGTGTTGCCGCCAGCGCTGGCGACAGCGGCTCGTCCGGCCATTGGCTCGCTATTGCGCGGAGGGCATCGCGCGGAGCAACGTACCCTGGCGCTGTTTATTGAAGAGGGTCATTATGCCCGCCATCTCGCCGCCATGCGTCGGCTCTATCGCAAACGCTACCGCCAGCTGCGGGAAGTGCTGGTTACAGAGCTTCATACCCCGCACCGCATTCTGGCGGGTGAAGGCGGCATGCATCTGACGCTGGCGATAGACGGGATTGACGACCAGAAGCTGGTGGAGCAGGCGAGGGCGTTTCAGCTGGCACCCGCTGCGTTGAGCGGGTATTACCTGGAGGCGAAGCAGGGGAAAACCGGTCTGGTGTTAGGTTACGGCAATACCTCTGCTTCGCAGTTTGCGTCGGGGATCCGACGTCTTCAGGCGCTCATTACGCAGCAGCAGGGCGGGAAAGGGTAAAAACATCGTAGAAAGAGAGCTGGCCTTTAGTGGAGACCATCTTCTGCAGCTTCTCTTTTTGCACGGTTTCCACTGCCGGAGAGTGCATGATGCTGTCGATAAGCTCCCCAGGTACGAAACGCGTGTTGTACCATTCGCCGTTGTAGCAGACCCGGAAATCGAGGACATCGATATCTTCGTAACGGTAGCGCGGGTTCACGTCAAAAAAGAAAAAGGCATTAAAGACGACAAACAGCACCACCAGCAGCCAGACGGAGTCCACCAGCGTTTCGGACTTGAGCATCACAATAAGCGTCGCCATCCAGGCGGCATACATGGCGACAAACAGGCCAGGGTGTTTGCGGATAAAGCTAATGCTAAAGCGCGGGCGATTATCGCGCTTTTCGCGGACGTTAAGATCGTCGATGGTGGCGATGAGCAGGCGCTGTATCTCGGTCATTTTTTGCCTTCATGAGAGTTGACAATACAGGGTGACCGCCAATTTTAGGGGAGCCATCAGGCTGAAAAAAGTAACAGTCTGGCGCTAAAAGACCATAACAGTTGGCTCCCCAGACCCTCACAGCGTTTTGATGATTTTTGCCGGGTTACCGCCCACGACGACGTTAGCCGGAACGTCTTTCGTCACGACGGCACCGGAGGCCACCACCACATTATCCCCTATCGTGACGCCAGGGTTAATGACCGCCCGACCACCGAGCCAGACATTATTCCCAATGGTGACGGGTTTTCCAAACTCCACGCCCCTATTACGCGCTTCCGCGTCCAGGGGATGGGTAGCCGTATAAATATGCACACCCGGTGCGAGCATGCAGTTATCGCCAATATGAATGGGGCAGACATCCAGCATCACGCAATCGAAGTTAGCGTAAAAGTTTTTGCCGAGATAAATGTTATATCCATAGTCACAGCGGAAGCTCGGTTCAATATAAGCCCCTTCGCTTTGCCCCAGAAGTTCCGCCAGAATGTTCTGGCGTTCTGTTTTTTCATCCGGCGCGGTGTGGTTATAGCGATAAATCAGATGGCGGGCTCGCAGTCGGTCGGCCCGTAACGTCTCATCACCGGGGCGGTAATGTTCACCGGCAATCATCTTCTGTTTTTCTAAGCTCATGGGAAACCTCTCTGGATGTCATTACCGCAGGGTAATCGGAACAGACCATAAGGGGAACGTTCCCGACAAGCTGGTGTGACTGTAGTCACAACATTGTTGCTGATGAACACGTTTTACACGGAGACCTGGCATACGCACAGGAGGTCTAACGGGACAGGTAAATATCGTTCAGAACGTGGCGTAGAACTCTACAGACACCTTTCAATGATTAACGGACAAATTTCCATACCGACGTTGGGATTTTGTCATAAAGCTTATTCATGGTCAGCTCAGCAAGACGATGGTCAGCGGCTGAATAAAATACCGCCAGTTCATTATCAGAAAGCTCGTATTTATTCTTTTCAATGACGCGTTCGAGGGTGTCAATTGACTGACAACGTCGCAGGCGCATCAAATAATCGATCTTAGTGAGTGGTTTATCAGACATAAATTCACCTTAGTATTAGTAATTGTAATAATTTTAACAGGAAAGACTAACCGGGTTAGCTCTGCTCACGTTGACGAAACAGCGGAATAGCCGGTTTCCCGATTTACGCCATTTTTGCAAATCCTGGGCGTTAATGCCGTAACTGCTGAACAACATAAAGGTGTCATCCAGGTATTCATCAATTTGCTCAATGAGCTTATTATCTTCATTGTACTTAATTTTATAATTAAGTGCGAAGGTTGCGATATGCTCTATCAGCTCATTCAACTGTAAATTGATGGCAGACGTTGGGTCGTTTACCCAGCCATGGTTGCTTTCATCAAGGTTGGCAAGGCAGTCATGGTACAAGGATTCGCAGAGAAATTTCAACTGCGCGATATCATGCCTTTTTGGCGAGTACTCGTCCATAGCGCATCCCCTTCTGAGTGATTTCTTACTCACCGAACATCATTGTCGGGATGGATACAACATACTTAGCCACACGGGTGCGGTGTTCCTGATAACTCTAACTATAAGCCACTCTCATCAGGATTTCATCGCGCTATTACGAAAAATTACAAATAAAACTGCAGACTGCGAGCGTTAACGCAATTGTTCCTCCAGAAGAGAACTTTTTGAACCCAATTAACACTGGCTTTTTATCGCTTCCTTACCTTTCATTGGCTTAGCGTAAACAACGAGAAAAGTTCAGTTCCGGAGTTCTCTTTGTCAGAACTTCTTATTAGGAATATTCCTAACAACTTAAGCGGGGAAATGAAATTAAAAAAATCCTGAATTCACCGATTAAGTTATCCGTTAATTATGATATGTCTAATTAAGATGGCAGAAAATAAATGGAACGACAATAAGCGTAATTTATGATTTTTTCTGAAAATGAAAAAGGCCGCGAATGCGGCCTTTTTATCATGTGGAACCGGTATCAGTGAGGTTCTACCGAATGACTGTGCTCAATATCTTCATTCTTACGGCTGAAGCGGCGGCGAACCACCACGAAGAACACCGGTACGAAGAAGATAGCCAGTACGGTCGCGGTGATCATACCGCCCATAACCCCTGTACCAACCGCGTTCTGCGCGCCGGAGCCCGCACCGGAGCTGATAACCAGCGGCAGTACGCCGAGGATAAACGCCAGGGACGTCATCAGGATAGGGCGCAGACGCATACGAACCGCCTCCAGCGTCGCCTCAATCAGACCTTTGCCTTCTTTCTCCATCAGATCTTTGGCGAATTCGACGATAAGTATCGCGTTCTTCGCCGACAAGCCAATGGTTGTCAGCAGGCCTACCTGGAAGTACACGTCGTTGGTCAGTCCACGGAACGTCGCCGCAAGCAGCGCACCGATAACCCCGAGTGGCACCACCAGCATAACCGAGAACGGAATCGACCAGCTCTCATACAGTGCCGCCAGACACAGGAAGACCACAATCAGTGAAATGGCGTACAGAGCAGGGGCCTGGTTACCGGACAGACGTTCCTGATAGGACATACCGGTCCAGTCATAGCCGATACCCGAAGGCAGTTTGCTTGCCAGCTCTTCCATCAGGTTCATGGCTTCACCGGTACTTCGGCCCGGCGCGGCCTGACCCAGAATCTCCATAGATGGCAGACCGTTATAGCGTTCCAGACGCGGTGAACCATACTCCCAGCGCGACGTAGAGAACGCCGAGAACGGCACCATCTGACCGTTGCTGCCACGCACGAACCAGTTATTGATATCGTTCGGCAACATACGGTATTGCGCTTCTGACATCACGTACACTTTCTTCACACGACCGCGGTCGATGAAGTCGTTAACGTAGCTACCGCCCCAGGCTGCACCCAGTGTGGTATTGATGTCACTGATGGACACGCCCAGCGCCTGAGCTTTCTCCTGGTCGATGTCGATTTTGAACTGCGGCGTATCTTCCAGGCCGTTTGGACGCACGCCGACCAGCAGGTCAGGATGTTTCGCGACTTCGCCAAACAACTGGTTACGCGCCTGGGTCAGTTTTTCGTGACCCAAACCGCCCTGGTCGATCAGCTGGAAGTCGAAACCGGTCGCGGTACCCAGTTCAACAATCGCTGGCAGGTTGAAGGCGAAGACCATCGCATCTTTAATCTGCGAGAAGGTGCCCATTGCACGGCCGGTAATGGCCTCAACTTTATTCTCTTTACCCGGGCGTTCCGCCCAGTCTTTCAGAGAGACGAAGGCGATACCGGTGTTCTGACCACGACCCGCAAAACCAAAGCCGTTAACCGCAAACACGGACTCAACGTTGGCTTTCTCTTTGGTGAGGTAGTAGTCCGTCACTTCATCCAGCACTTTTTGGGTACGCTCTTGTGACGCACCCGCCGGAAGCTGTGCCATCGTCAGGAACACGCCCTGGTCTTCATCCGGCAGGAACGAGCTTGGCAGACGAACGAACAGGAAAGCCATGCCTACCACGATGATGATATAGAGCAGCAGATAACGACCGGTGCTGCGCAGGATGTTACCCACGCTGTCGGTGTAGTGGTGCGTGCTCTTATCAAACATGCGGTTAAACCAGCCGAAGAATCCTTTGTGCTCGCCATGGCCGCCTTTCTGAATCGGCTTCAGCATCGTGGCACACAGCGCAGGCGTCAGGATCAACGCCACCAGCACCGACAGCGCCATCGCCGAGACGATGGTAATCGAGAACTGACGGTAAATCGCACCGGTAGAGCCCCCGAAGAAGGCCATCGGGATAAATACCGCAGACAGAACCATCGCAATACCGACCAGCGCGCCCTGGATCTGACCCATTGATTTACGGGTCGCTTCTTTCGGCGGCAGACCCTCTTCCGCCATGACACGCTCGACGTTTTCTACCACCACGATGGCGTCATCCACCAGCAAGCCGATGGCGAGCACCATTCCGAACATCGTCAGGGTGTTTATCGAGAAGCCAAAAGCCGCGAGGATGGCAAATGTCCCCAGAAGAACGACCGGAACGGCGATAGTTGGGATAAGCGTCGCACGGAAGTTTTGCAGGAACAGATACATTACCAGGAAGACCAGAATGATCGCTTCTGCCAGCGTTTTCACCACTTCGTGGATCGAGATTTTAACGAACGGCGTGGTGTCGTACGGATAAACGATCTTCAGACCTGACGGGAAGAACGGTTCCATTTTCTTCAGTTCTGCACGGATCGCCGTGGCGGTGTCCAGGGCGTTAGCGCCTGTCGCCAGTTTGATCCCCAGACCCGAAGCTGGTTTACCGTTGAACTTCGCGATGATGTCGTAGTTCTCACCGCCCAGCTCAACTTTCGCCACGTCGCGCAGGCGAACCTGCGAACCGTCCTGATTCACTTTCAGCAGAATTTTGCTGAACTCATCAGCGGAGGTCAGACGGGTTTGCGCGATGATCGAGGCGTTAAGCTGCTGGCCTTTCACCGGCGGCGTGCCGCCTAACTGGCCGGCTGCCACCTGGGCGTTCTGCGCTTTAATGGCGTTAATCACGTCAACCGGGGTCAACTGGAAGTTGTTCAGTTTGTTCGGATCCATCCAGATACGCATCGCGTACTGGGAACCGAACAGCTGCACGTCACCCACACCGGAGGTACGGCTGATGGCGTCCTTCATGTTGGCGCCCACGTAGTCGGAAATATCCTCCTGCGTCATGGTGCCGTTGGTGTTGATAACGCCGACAACCATCAGGAAGCTACTGGACGATTTCTCAACGCTCACGCCCTGCTGTTGCACTTCCTGCGGCAGCAATGGCATCGCCAGCTGCAGCTTGTTCTGCACCTGAACCTGCGCAATGTCAGCATCCGTACCTGACTCGAAGGTCAGGGTGATCTGCACGGTACCGGTGGAGTCACTGTTTGAGGACATGTACATCAGGTTATCGATACCGTTCATGTTCTGTTCGATAACCTGCGTCACGGTGTCCTGCACCGTTTTCGCATCAGCCCCTGGATAGGTTGCGGAAATTGTCACCGCCGGTGGCGCAATCGTTGGATATTGCGCGACAGGCAGCTTCAGGATCGCAAGTCCCCCAGCCAGCATGATGATAATGGCGATCACCCACGCAAATATGGGGCGATCGATAAAGAAATTAGGCATGTCTTAACGGCTCCTGTTTAAGTTAAGACTTGGTTTGTTCTGACTGGCCAGCGGCCGAAGCTTGTTGTTTATCGTCAGATTTCACTTCCTGTGCTTTAACCTGCGCGCCAGGACGAACTTTTTGCAAACCAGTAACAATCACGCGATCGCCATCTTTCAGACCTTCCGTCACCAGCCATTTATCGCCAATCGCCTGGGTTGCGGTGATATTGCGCATTTCGACTTTGTCATCTGCCCCAACAACCAGTGCGCTCGCATCGCCGCGTGGCGTACGGGTCACACCCTGCTGTGGAACCAGAAGGGCGGTAGGGTTCGTTCCTTCTTCCAGACGCGCGCGAACAAACATTCCTGGCAGCAGATTTTTGTCAGGGTTCGGGAAAATCGCACGTAAGGTGATGGAACCGGTGGTCTGGTCGACCGTCACATCAGAGAACTCCAGGGTACCTTCCTGTGGGAACTTGATACCGTCGTTGGTAATCAGCTCCACTTTGGCTTTGCCGTTTTCCTGTTTCAGGGTGCCGTTAGCCAGTTCCTGTTTCAGACGCAGGAAGTCGTTGCTGGACTGCGTAACGTCAACGTAGATCGGGTCAAGCTGCTGTACGGTCGCCAGCGCCGTGGTCTGACCGTTCTGCACCAGCGCTCCTTCCGTCACGGAAGACTTACCAATACGACCGCTGATAGGGGAGGTCACTTTGGTATAGGCCAGGTTGATGCGCGCGGTTTCAACGGCCGCTTTCGCTGCTACCACAGCCGCGTTCGCCTGCTGGGCATCCGCCAGGGCAGTATCGTAATCCTGTTGGCTGATGTACTTGGTACCGAGCAGTTTCTGGTAACGGTTCAGCGTCAACTGGGCAATTTTGGCTGCGGCTTGCGCTTTCGCCAGGTCGCCTTTCGCGCTTTCATACGATGCCTGATAGGTTGCAGGATCAATCTGATACAGAGACTCACCGGCCTGCACATCACCGCCTTCAGTAAAGTTACGTTTCAGGATAATGCCGCTAACCTGAGGACGCACTTCCGCAATGCGATAAGCACTGGTACGGCCGGGTAATTCGGTGGTGATTTGTAGAGGTTCAGATTTGAGCGTCACGACGCCTACTTCTGGCGCCTGCTGAGCTCCTTGTTGAGCCGGTTTGTCGTCACATCCTGTTAGCGCTAAGCTGCCTGAGAGCATCAGAACGACCGCCAGAGGCGTTAACCCTCTGTTTTTGTTCATATGTAAACCTCGAGTGTCCGATTTCAAATTGATCAATGGTCCTGAGTCCAAAAACCCATTGCTGCGTTTATATTATCGTCATGCTATGGTACATACATTCACAAATGTATGTAAATCTGACTCCTGTAAATTCACTCACCTATGGCACGAAAAACCAAACAACAAGCGCTGGAAACCCGACAACACATTCTGGATGTGGCAATACGTTTGTTTTCCCAGCAGGGGGTGTCATCCACCTCGCTGGCTCAAATTGCTCAGGCTGCCGGTGTGACGCGGGGAGCGATTTACTGGCATTTTAAAGACAAGTCAGATCTGTTCAGTGAAATCTGGGAGCTTTCAGAGTCCAGCATTAGCGATCTCGAGAGTGAGTATCGGGCAAAATTCCCTGACGATCCACTCTCAGTATTAAGAGAAATATTAGTATATATCCTTGAAGCGACGGTAGTTGAAGAACGTCGCAGGCTAATGATGGAAATTATCTTCCATAAATGCGAGTTCGTGGGCGAGATGGCGGTGGTGCAGCAGGCGCAGCGCAGCCTTAGCCTGGAAAGTTATGACCGTATTGAGCACAACCTGCGGCTGTGCATGGAGGCAAAACTTTTACCGGCCAATCTGTTCACCCGCCGGGCGGCTATCCTGATGCGCAGCTACATTTCCGGTCTGATGGAAAACTGGCTCTTTGCGCCGCAGTCCTTTGACCTCAAAGCGGAAGCCCGCAGCTACGTCGCGATTTTACTGGAAATGCTACAGCTCTGTCCGACCCTGCGCAGCGATGCGCCTTCGCTAACTGCCTGAGGCCTTTCCAGGATTTATCTCAGAGGATAACGTTCGCGCTATTCTGCTTCAGGCGAGCGTGATATTCTTCACGCCGGACTATTTTCGGTCATCTTCTGACATCATTCACAATTATGCTGCCCATCAATCGCTCGCAACATCCTGTTTTTGCATTGCTCTTTGCGATGCTGTTTTTCTTCGCTACGGCGCCGCTGACCTGGGCCCGCGCCGATAACAGCAATGATATCCCCTCGCGTGCCGATGTTCAGTCGCAACTCGACACCCTGAACAAACAGAAAGACCTCTCGCCTCAGGATAAGCTTACCCAGCAGGATTTAACGGAAACGCTGGAAACGCTGGATAAAATTGAGCGTGTTAAAGCCGAAACCGCCCAGCTTCGTCAGAAGGAGGCGCAGGCCCCTGAAAACATGCGTAAAGCGACGGAATCGCTGAATGCCCTGAGTGACGTCGATAACGACGACGAAACGCGCAAAACGCTCTCGACGCTCTCCCTGCGTCAGCTGGAATCGCGCGTTGCGCAGTTACTCGACGACCTGCAAACCGCGCAATCCGATCTCGCAACCTATAACAGCCAGCTGGTCTCCCTGCAGACCCAGCCCGAGCGTGTGCAAAACGCGATGTACGCCGCGTCTCAGCAGCTGCAGCAAATCCGCAACCGTCTGAATGGCACGACGGTGGGGGAAGGCACACTGCGCCCGACCCAGCAAACCCTGCTGCTGGTGCAGCAGACGTTGCTCAATGCGCAGATCGAACAGCAGCGTAAAAGCCTGGAAGGGAACACGGTGCTGCAGGATACGCTGCAGAAGCAGCGTGATTACGTCACCGCAAATATTAATCGCCTGGAACACCAGCTTCAGCTGTTGCAGGAGGCGGTTAACAGCAAGCGTCTGACGCTGACGGAAAAAACAGCCCAGGAGGCCGTCTCACCTGACGAAACCGCCCGCATCCAGGCGAACCCGCTGGTGAAACAGGAGCTTGAGGCTAACCATCAGCTTAGTCAGCGCCTGATACTGGCGACAGAAAACGGCAACTCGCTGGTTCAGCAAAATATCAAAGTTAAAAACTGGCTGGATCGTGCGCTGCAGGCGGAACGCAATATCAAAGAGCAGATCGCGGTCCTCAAAGGCAGCCTCCTGCTGTCGCGTATTCTCTACCAGCAGCAGCAGACGCTCCCGTCCGCCGATGAGCTGGAGGACATGACCAACCGCATTGCGGATTTACGTCTGGAACAATTCGACGTTAACCAGCAGCGCGATGCCCTGTTCCAGAGCGATGCCTTTGTCGCCAAAATTGAAGAGGGTCATTCCAGCGACGTGAATCCTGAAGTGCACGATGCGCTGCTTCAGGTTGTTGATATGCGTCGCGAGCTGCTGGACCAGCTCAACAAACAGCTGGGCAACCAGCTGATGATGGCCATTAACCTGCAAATCAACCAGCAGCAGCTGGTGAGCGTCTCGAAAAGCCTGCAGGAGATCCTGACCCAGCAGATTTTCTGGGTAAACAGCAACAAACCGATGGACTGGGACTGGGTGAAATCCTTCCCGGAGACGCTGAAAACGCAGATCAAGAGCATGAAAATCACCGTGAACTGGGAGAAAGCCTGGCCTGCGGTGATGATTGCCTTCCTTGCGGGGTTACCGCTGCTGCTGATCGCGGGCCTGATTCGCTGGCGTCTGGGCTGGCTGAAAAAATACCAGGCCAAACTGGCGTCTGAAGTGGGGCAACTGCGAAACGATAGCCAGCTGCATACGCCAAAAGCGATTCTGATCGACCTCATTCGTGCCCTGCCGGTATGCCTGATTATCCTGGCGGTGGGGCTGATCCTGCTTACCATGCAGCTTAACGTCAGCGATCTGCTGTGGGCGTTCAGTAAAAAACTGGCGCTGTTCTGGCTGGTGTTCGGCGTGTGCTGGAAGGTGCTGGAAAAAGATGGCGTGGCCGTGCGTCATTTCAACATGCCTGCCCAGCTGACCAGCCACTGGCGTCGTCAGATTGTGCGCATCAGCCTGGCGCTCCTGCCGCTGCACTTCTGGTCGGTTGTCTCTGAACTTTCCCCGCTGCATCTGATGGATGATGTGCTGGGCCAGCTGGTCATCCTGCTGAACCTGCTGCTGATTGCTATCCTGATGTGGCCGATGTGCCGCGACAGCTGGCGTGATAAAGAGTCCCACAATATTCGTCTGGCCACCGTGACGGTGCTGGCGATCATTCCGCTGGCGCTGATGGTGCTTACGGCGACGGGCTACTTCTATACCACGCTGCGCCTGTCCGGACGCTGGATTGAAACGGTCTATCTGGTGATCGTCTGGAACCTGCTCTACCAGACCGTGCTGCGCGGCCTGAGCGTAGCGGCCCGTCGCATTGCCTATCGCCGCGCCATCGCGCGTCGTCAGCATCAGGTGAAAGAGGGGGCCGAAGGGGCTGAGCCACAGGAAGAGCCGACCATCGCGCTGGAGCAGGTTAACCAGCAGACGCTGCGTATCACCATGCTGGTGATGATCGCGCTGTTTGCCGTGATGTTCTGGGCGATCTGGTCCGATCTTATTACCGTTTTCGCCTATCTCGACAGTATTACCCTCTGGCAATACAACGGAACCGAAGCCGGTGCGGCGGTCATGAAAAGCGTGACCATGGGTAGCCTGCTGTTTGCTCTGGTGTCGTCGGTCGTGGCCTGGGCGCTGATTCGCAACCTGCCGGGCCTGCTGGAAGTGCTGGTTCTGTCGCGTCTGAATCTGCGCCAGGGAGCCTCGTACGCCATTACCACGATCCTCAACTACGTCATCATTATTGTGGGGGCGATGACGGTCTTTGGCTCGCTTGGCGTGTCGTGGGACAAACTGCAGTGGCTGGCGGCCGCGCTCTCGGTCGGTCTGGGTTTTGGTCTGCAGGAGATCTTCGGTAACTTTGTCTCTGGCCTGATCATCCTGTTTGAACGTCCGGTGCGTATCGGCGATACCGTCACCATCGGCACTTTCTCCGGTACGGTCAGCAAGATCCGTATTCGTGCTACCACCATCACCGACTTCGATCGTAAAGAGGTGATCATCCCGAACAAAGCGTTTGTGACCGAGCGTCTGATCAACTGGTCGCTCTCCGACACGGTGACGCGCGTGGTGATCCGCCTGGGCGTGGCGTATGGATCGGATCTGGAGAAGGTGAAAGAGGTGCTGCTCAAGGCAGCGTCGGAACATCCGAAAGTGATGCACGATCCGGCCCCGGCGGTGTTCTTCACCACCTTTGGGCCGAGCACGCTGGATCACGAGCTGCGTTTATACGTGCGTGAACTGCGTGACCGCAGCTACACGGTGGATGAGCTGAACCGTTCTATCGATCGCCTGTGTCGTGAAAACGATATAAATATCGCCTTCAACCAGCTTGAGGTTCACCTGCGTAATGAAAAAGGTGATGAGCATACGGAAGTGAAGCGCGAGATTAAGGGGGACGGCCCTCATCCTAACCCTCTCCCTTGAAGGGAGAGGGAATAATCGGGTGCGGACTGCTTTTACCCTCTCTCCTCTGGGGAGAGGGTAGGGTGAGGTGAAAGTTTTCCCTCAAAATCCCGACGCACAATCTCCAGCGCCTTCAGTACCGTTTCTGCAGGGATCTCATGATTCTCCAGCAGCATAATCAAATCGACGGCCAGTTTGACCTCATCGGGTGCATTTTCCAGTGACATAAGTATGGCTCCTGTTAACGGGTCAAACGTTCAATGACGCGCTCAATCTCCTCCAGCGCCTGACGGCAGCGGACGATGCGACCTTCCAGCGCGCCGATCTCGCGCATCAATAGCTGCTGCTCTTCCAGCGTTTCGCTGTTATTCAGCCGCACTTCGCGTTCGCGCTTCATCTCAAACAGCCGGCGTTCAAACTCCTGATTTTCCAGCCGCTTTCGCTGCCATTTGCCGAGCCCCGGCGAGGCACTGTCCCAGGCGCGCAGCGGCCAGGCGGCAATTTCGCGGTGCAGGGCGGTAATCTGCTCAGTGAGATGCTCAGCGAGCCACGCCACCTGTTCAGGCTGTTCACGCTCAACGGCATGGCGCAGCTCGTCGAGGTTGGTCTGCGCTTCCGCAATATACTCCTCGATTACTGTACTGCGGGTACGAAAAAGCTGCCGGTCAAAGCGCGGCTTCAGCGTGGCGTGCCCCAGCAGAGGGATGGCCTCGGCTCGCAGGGCGCTCAGCTGTTTTTGCAGCATCTCCAGAAGCAAGGCTGTTTTCAAGGCGCTCTCCAGTGGTAAAGTAGCCGTTCAGTTTGATAACGATTCGCATTATGCAGCGCACTATTTTAATCATCATTGGCTGGCTCGCGGTAGTGCTTGGCACGCTGGGCGTGGTTTTGCCCCTACTGCCGACCACGCCGTTTATCCTGCTGGCGGCCTGGTGCTTCGCCCGCTCGTCACCGCGTTTTCACCACTGGCTGCTGTATCGCTCGTGGTTTGGTGGCTATTTGCGGCACTGGCAAAAACACCGGGCCATGCCGCCCGGTGCGAAGCCGCGCGCGATTGCGGTGATCCTCATCACCTTCGCGATGTCATTATGGCTGGTGAAAATGCTGTGGGTGCAGATCCTGTTGCTGGTCATACTCACCTGTCTGCTCATCTTCATGTGGCGGATCCCCGTGGTTGATGAAAAGCAACAAAAGCACTGAAGCCTCATCATGGCTGTTGCAATTATCACGCGCAGCCAGTAAATTCGACCGTTTTCGAGCACAGGTGCGCCTGGTCAAAGGTTAAACAATTGTTGCCTTGGCCGACTCGTTGCGCGCCGTGAGTAACACTGTTTCATTTAGGCAAAACCGATGACCGCAACTGCACAGCAGCTTGAATATCTGAAAAACAGCATCAAAAGCATCCAGGACTATCCAAAGCCTGGCATTCTTTTCCGTGATGTCACCAGCTTGCTGGAAGACCCGAAAGCGTACGCCCTCAGCATTGAACTTCTGGTCGAGCGTTATAAAAACGCCGGGATCACCAAAGTAGTAGGTACTGAAGCCCGCGGCTTCCTGTTTGGCGCACCGGTTGCGCTGGCGATGGGCGTTGGGTTTGTGCCAGTGCGTAAACCGCGCAAGCTGCCGCGTGAAACCATCGCCGAGAGCTATGAGCTGGAGTACGGCACCGATCAGCTGGAGATCCACGTTGATGCGATCAAGCCTGGCGACAAAGTGCTGGTGGTTGACGACCTGCTGGCAACCGGCGGCACTATCGAAGCAACGGTGAAGCTGATTCGTCGTCTGGGTGGCGAAGTGACCGACGCGGCCTTCATCATCAATCTGTTCGATCTCGGCGGTGAGCAGCGCCTGGAAAAACAGGGCATTACCAGCTACAGCCTGGTGCCTTTCCCGGGTCATTAATCCCGGTTTTCACAACCTCGCTCAATGGGTGAGGTTGTGATAGCATTCCCCTCCATAAATTCACCTTCCAGCGTTGCAGAGCCTGCCCATGAGTTATCAGGTGTTAGCCCGTAAATGGCGACCACAAACCTTTGCTGACGTTGTCGGTCAGGAGCATGTGCTGACGGCCCTGGCGAACGGCTTGTCGCTAGGTCGCATCCATCACGCTTATCTTTTCTCCGGCACCCGCGGCGTCGGTAAGACCTCTATTGCCCGTTTGCTGGCAAAAGGTCTCAACTGCGAAACCGGGATCACCGCCACCCCCTGCGGCGTGTGTGATAACTGCCGGGAGATCGAGCAGGGGCGTTTTGTCGATCTGATCGAGATCGACGCCGCCTCGCGCACCAAAGTTGAAGATACCCGCGACCTGCTGGACAACGTCCAGTACGCCCCGGCGCGCGGCCGCTTCAAGGTCTACCTGATCGATGAAGTGCACATGCTGTCCCGCCACAGCTTCAACGCCCTGCTGAAAACGCTGGAAGAGCCGCCTGCGCACGTGAAATTCCTGCTGGCGACCACCGATCCGCAAAAGCTGCCGGTCACGATCTTATCCCGCTGCCTGCAGTTCCATCTGAAGGCCCTGGACGTTGAGCAGATCCGCACGCAGCTTGAGCACATTCTTGACGAAGAGAAGATTGTCCACGAACCGCGCGCCCTGCAACTGCTGGCCCGCGCGGCAGACGGCAGCCTGCGTGATGCGTTAAGCCTCACCGACCAGGCGATTGCCAGCGGTGACGGCAAGCTCTCGACTGACGCGGTCAGCACCATGCTCGGTACGCTGGATGACGATCAGGCGCTTTCGCTTATTGAGGCGATGATTGCCGCCAACGGTGAACGCGTAATGTCGCAGGTGAATGCGGCAGCCGCACGGGGTATTGAATGGGAAGGGCTGCTGGTTGAGATGCTTAGCCTGCTGCACCGCGTGGCAATGCTGCAGCTTTCTCCGTCGGCCATTGGTGCGGATATGGCCGCCATTGAACAGCGGATGCGTGAGCTTGCCCGCACCGTGCCGCCTGCCGACGTGCAGCTCTACTACCAGACGCTGCTGATTGGCCGCAAAGAGCTACCTTTCGCGCCGGACCCCAGAATGGGCGTTGAAATGACGCTGCTGCGCGCGCTGGCGTTCCACCCGCGCATGCCATTGCCGGAGCCGGAAGCGCCGCGGCAGTCTTTCGCCCCGGTCGCCCCTACGGCGGTGATGTCGCCGCAGCAGGGGCCACCGCAGCCGACACCGCCGCCGCAGAACGTGCCGCTGTCGGATGCCACCAGTTCGGTGCTTGCCGCACGCAGCCAACTGCAGCGTGCCCAGGGAGTAACCAAACCAAAAAAGAGTGAACCGGCAGCGCCAGGAAGAGCGCGGCCGGTGAACAACGCCGCGCTTGAACGACTGGCCTCGGTAACGGAGCGCGTACAGTCGCGTCCGGCACCGTCCGCGCTCGAGCAGAAAGCCCCGGTGAAAGAAGAGGCTTACCGCTGGAAGGCGACCACCGTTGTCGAAACGGTCAAGGAAGTGGTTGCCACGCCGAAAGCGCTGAAAAAGGCGCTGGAGCATGAAAAAACGCCGGAGCTGGCCGCGAAGCTTGCCGAAGAGGCTATTGCGCGCGACGCCTGGGCCGCTGAGGTCAGCCAGCTTCAGTTGCCGAAGCTGGTCGAGCAGGTCGCGCTGAATGCCTGGAAAGAGCAGGACGGCAATCAGGTGCGTTTGCACCTGCGTCCGGGTCAACGCCACCTGAATTCACCCGGTGCGCAAAAGGCGCTGGCCGAGGCGCTGGCCGCTTTACAGGGTTCACCGGTTGAATTGACTATCATTGAAGATGATAATCCGGCGGTGAAAACGCCGCTGGAGTGGCGCCAGGCCATTTATGAAGAGAAGCTCGCGCAGGCGCGCGAGGCGATTATTGCGGATAACAACATTCAGACCCTGCGCCGGTTCTTCGACGCCGATCTGGATGAAGAGAGTATTCGCCCCATTTGATCGTGAGTCTGACTTACGGTTGTAATCCTTAAACGTGAAAGAAGAGAGAAGCCTATGTTTGGTGGAAAAGGCGGTCTGGGTGGCCTGATGAAGCAGGCTCAGCAGATGCAGGAAAAAATGCAGAAGATGCAGGAAGAGATCGCTCAGCTGGAAGTCACGGGTGAATCCGGTGCCGGTCTGGTCAAAGTGACCATCAACGGTGCACACAACTGCCGTCGCGTTGAAATCGACCCGAGCCTGCTCGAAGACGACAAAGAGATGCTGGAAGATCTGGTTGCTGCCGCGTTTAACGATGCTGCGCGCCGTATCGACGAAACTCAGAAAGAGAAAATGGCCTCCGTTTCCAGCGGTATGCAACTGCCGCCTGGCTTCAAGATGCCATTCTGATGCAAACCAGTCCGCTGCTCACGCAGTTAATGGAAGCACTGCGCTGCCTGCCGGGCGTTGGCCCGAAGTCAGCGCAGCGCATGGCGTTTACGCTATTGCAGCGCGACCGCAGCGGCGGGATGCGCCTGGCGCAGGCTTTAACCCGCGCCATGTCAGAGATTGGTCACTGTGCGGATTGCCGTACCTTTACCGAGCAGGATGTTTGTAACATCTGCACGAACCCGCGTCGTCAGGAAAACGGTCAGATTTGCGTGGTGGAGAGTCCGGCGGACATCTACGCCATCGAACAAACCGGGCAGTTTTCCGGCCGCTATTTCGTGCTGATGGGGCATCTCTCCCCGCTGGACGGTATTGGCCCGGACGATATCGGCCTTGACCGCCTTGAACAGCGTCTTGAGTCCGAAACGATCAAAGAGGTGATCCTCGCCACCAACCCCACGGTGGAAGGAGAAGCTACTGCCAACTACATCGCCGAGCTGTGCGCGCAGTATGGCGTTGACGCCAGCCGCATCGCCCACGGCGTGCCGGTCGGCGGCGAGCTGGAGATGGTGGACGGCACCACGTTGTCCCACTCTTTGGCAGGACGTCACAAGATTATTTTCTGACCAAACGGAGGCGGCGTTTGCCGCCTTCGCTTGAAAATTTCCCCCCTTATCCCCATCTCTCCCTCAACGTTTTAAAACCCCATTAAATGGCATTGTTGAGGTCGACATAGATGAAAGGACAAGAAACCCGCGGTTTCCAGTCAGAAGTAAAACAGCTTCTGCACCTGATGATCCATTCCCTGTATTCCAACAAAGAAATTTTTCTGCGTGAGCTGATTTCCAACGCCTCCGATGCGGCGGACAAGCTGCGCTTCCGCGCGCTGTCTAACCCGGATCTGTACGAAGGCGACGGTGAGCTGCGCGTGCGCGTCTCTTTCAATAAAGAGAACCGCACTCTGACCATCGCCGATAACGGCATCGGGATGAACCGCGACGAGGTGATCGACCACCTCGGGACCATCGCCAAATCCGGCACCAAAGCGTTCCTCGAGTCCATGGGCTCTGACCAGGCGAAAGACAGCCAGCTGATCGGTCAGTTCGGTGTGGGTTTCTACTCGGCGTTCATCGTGGCGGATAAAGTCACCGTGCGCACCCGCGCGGCGGGCGACAGCGCGGAGAATGGCGTGCTGTGGGAATCGAAAGGTGAAGGCGAATACACCGTTGATGACATCACCAAAGCGGACCGCGGAACCGAAATCACCCTGCACCTGCGTGAAGGGGAAGATGATTTCCTGAACGACTGGCGCGTACGCTCCATCATCAGCAAGTACTCCGATCACATCGCGCTGCCGGTTGAGATTGAAAAACAGGAAGAGAAAGACGGTGAAACCATCGTTTCCTGGGAGAAAATCAACAAGGCGCAGGCGCTGTGGACGCGCAACAAGGCTGAAATCAAGGACGACGAGTACAACGAGTTCTACAAGCACATCGCCCACGACTTTACCGACCCGCTGACCTGGAGCCACAACCGCGTGGAAGGTAAGCAGGAGTACACCAGCCTGCTGTACATCCCGGCGCAGGCGCCGTGGGACATGTGGAACCGCGATCACAAGCATGGCCTGAAGCTGTACGTGCAGCGCGTCTTCATCATGGACGACGCCGAGCAGTTCATGCCGTACTACCTGCGCTTTGTGCGCGGTCTGATAGATTCCAACGATCTGCCGCTGAACGTCTCCCGTGAAATTCTGCAGGACAGCACCGTCACCCGTAACTTGCGCAACGCCCTGACCAAACGTGCGCTGCAGATGCTGGAAAAACTGGCGAAAGACGATGCGGAAAAATATCAGACCTTCTGGAAACAGTTCGGTCTGGTGCTGAAAGAAGGCCCGGCTGAAGACATGGCGAACGTTGAAACCATCGCTAAACTGCTGCGCTTTGCCTCTACGCATACCGACTCCTCCGCGCAGACCGTGTCGCTGGAAGAGTACATCTCCCGCATGAAAGAAGGGCAGGAGAAGATCTACTACATCACCGCCGACAGCTACGCCGCGGCGAAGAGCAGCCCGCACCTGGAGCTGTTGCGCAAGAAAGGCATCGAAGTACTGCTGCTGTCCGACCGCATTGACGAATGGATGATGAACTACCTGACCGAGTTCGACGGTAAGGCGTTCCAGTCTGTTGCGAAGGCAGACGAGTCCATCGACAAGCTGGCAGATGAAGTGGATGAAAATGCGAAAGAAGCCGAGAAGGCGCTGGAGCCGTTCATTGAGCGCGTGAAAACGCTGCTGGGCGAGCGCGTAAAAGAGGTGCGTTTCACTCACCGTCTGACCGACACTCCGGCCATTGTCACCACTGATGCCGATGAAATGAGCACCCAGATGGCGAAGCTGTTCGCGGCTGCGGGCCAGGCGGTGCCGGAAGTGAAATATATTTTCGAGCTGAACCCGGATCATCCTCTGGTGAAACGCGCGGCGGATACCCAGGACGAAGCCCGCTTTGCTGAGTGGGTTGAGCTGCTGCTGGACCAGTCTCTGCTGGCCGAACGCGGCACGCTGGAAGATCCTAACCTGTTCATTAAACGTGTGAATGCGCTGCTGCTGGCGTAACTAAACACCTGCCCCTCACCCTGGCCCTCTCCCCAAAGGGGAGAGGGTATAATCGTCCCCTCTCCCCTTTGGGGAGAGGGTTAGGGTGAGGGGGCATTCTCGCACTATCCCAAATAATCTCCCCCCATTAACCGTTTCAGCCCTCCCGCCTTCCTTGAGCCGCACTCGTTCTGGTGGTATTGTTTAGCGCTTTTGAAAAATTGAATCGACTTTTGAGGGGATTTTCGCAATGCGTATTATTCTGCTTGGCGCTCCGGGCGCGGGTAAAGGAACTCAGGCTCAGTTCATCATGGAGAAATACGGTATTCCGCAAATCTCCACCGGTGATATGCTGCGCGCCGCTGTAAAATCTGGCTCCGAGCTGGGTAAACAAGCGAAAGACATCATGGACGCAGGCAAGCTGGTGACTGACGAGCTGGTTATTGCTCTGGTCAAAGAGCGCATTGCTCAGGAAGACTGCCGTAACGGTTTCCTGCTGGACGGTTTCCCACGCACCATTCCTCAGGCTGACGCCATGAAAGAAGCGGGCATCAACGTGGACTACGTTCTGGAGTTCGACGTACCGGACGAGCTGATCGTTGACCGTATCGTTGGCCGTCGCGTACACGCTGCGTCTGGCCGCGTTTACCACATTAAATTCAACCCACCTAAGGTTGAAGGCAAAGATGACGTGACCGGCGAAGAGCTGACCACCCGTAAAGACGATCAGGAAGAGACCGTGCGTAAGCGCCTGGTGGAATACCATCAGATGACTGCGCCGCTGATCGGCTACTACACCAAAGAAGCGCAGGCGGGTAACACCAAATACGCGAAAGTTGACGGTACCAAAGCCGTGGCTGACGTGCGTGCTGAGCTGGAAAAAATCCTCGGCTAATCGCATCTCTCTCACCCGGGCCACCGGGTGAGAAAAATTCTCATCTTACCTATTACAGCAATGGGTTTCGTTTAAACGCATTTCCGCTACAATTGACAACCATTCAAATGGTTAAGAGGCGTGAATGAGTCAGGCGAAAACCGGCATCCTGCTTGCCAATCTGGGTACTCCAGAAGCACCTACATCAGACGCGGTAAAACGCTACCTGCGACAATTTTTAAGCGACACGCGCGTCGTGGATTTTCCGCGACTGCTGTGGTGGCCGCTGCTGCGTGGCGTCATTCTGCCGATCCGTTCTCCGCGCGTCGCCAAACTCTATCAGTCCGTGTGGATGGAAGAGGGCTCGCCGCTGATGGTTTACAGCCGTCGCCAGGAAAAAGCGCTGGCAGCCCGCCTGCCGGAGATGCCCGTCGCGCTCGGCATGAGCTATGGCAAACCGTCCCTGGAAAGCGCGGTGGACTCGCTGCTGGCGCAGGGCGTGGACCATATCGTGGTGCTGGCACTCTACCCGCAGTACTCCTGCTCGACGGTGGCCGCCGTCTGGGACGAGCTGGCCCGCATTCTGGCGACCCGCCGCCGCATTCCGGGCGTGACCTTTATTCGCGACTATGCGGATAACGAGCTGTACATCAAGGCGCTTGCCAACAGCGCGCGCGCGTCGTTTGAAAAACACGGCGAGCCAGATCTGCTGCTGCTCTCCTATCACGGCATCCCGCAGCGTTTCGCCAACGAAGGGGATGATTACCCGCAGCGCTGTCGCGATACCACCCGCGAACTGGTCTCCGCCCTTGGCTTGCCGCCGGAGAAGGTGATGATGACCTTCCAGTCGCGCTTCGGCCGCGAGCCGTGGCTGACGCCGTACACCGATGAAACCCTCAAAATGCTCGGTGAGAAGGGCGTGAAGCATGTTCAGGTGATGTCGCCGGGCTTCTCGGCTGACTGCCTGGAAACGCTGGAGGAGATCGCGGTGCAAAACCGGGAATTTTTCCTTGAAGCTGGCGGTGAAAAGTACGAGTACATTCCGGCGCTTAACGATTCGCCAGAACATATCGACATGATGGTCTCGCTGGTGACGAACAGCCGCTGATCGCACTCCGGGCCGGGTTTGTGCTACCATTCCCGGCCCATATTCTTCGTACAGTTCAGACCATGAAATTTCCCGGTAAACGCAAATCCAAACACTACTTTCCCGTCGATGCCCGCGATCCGCTCCTGCAGCAAATCCAGCCTGAAAATGAAACCAGCGCGGCCTGGGTCGTCGGTATCGACCAGACGCTGGTGGACATTGAAGCGAAAGTGGATGATGAGTTTGTCGCCCGTTACGGTCTGAGCGCCGGTCACTCGCTGGTGATTGAAGATGACGTGGCCGAAGCGCTGTACCAGGAGCTGGTGCGCGAAAACCTGATTACCCATCAGTTCGCCGGTGGCACCATCGGTAATACCATGCACAACTACTCCGTGCTGGCTGACGACCGCTCTGTCCTGCTCGGCGTCATGTGCAGCAATATCGAAATCGGTGGCTACGCCTACCGTTATCTGTGCAACACCTCCAGCCGTACCGATCTGAACTATCTCCAGGGCGTTGACGGGCCGATTGGCCGCTGCTTTACGCTGATCGGCGAATCCGGTGAACGTACCTTTGCCATCAGCCCGGGCCACATGAATAAGCTGCGCGCGGAAAGCATTCCTGAAGAGGTGATCGCGGGCGCGCCGGCGCTGGTACTGACCTCCTATCTGGTGCGCTGCAAGCCGGGAGAGCCGATGCCGGAAGCCACCATGAAAGCCATTGAGTACGCCAAAAAGTACGATGTGCCGGTGGTGTTAACACTGGGCACCAAATTCGTGATTGCCGATAACCCGGAGTGGTGGCAGGCGTTCCTGAAAGAGCACGTTTCGATTCTGGCGATGAACGAAGAAGAGGCCGAAGCGCTGACCGGTGAAAGCGATCCGCTGCTGGCATCTGATAAAGCGCTGGACTGGGTGGACCTGGTGCTCTGCACCGCCGGTCCTGTCGGGTTGTATATGGCGGGCTTCACGGAAGAAGAGAGTAAACGCAAAACCCAGCATCCGCTGCTGCCGGGGGCGATTGCCGAGTTTAACCAGTATGAGTTCAGCCGCGGCATGCGTTACAAAGATTGCATTAACCCACTGCGGATCTACTCTCACATCGCGCCCTATATGGGCGGACCGGAGAAGATCATGAACACCAACGGCGCGGGCGACGGCGCGCTGGCGGCACTGCTGCACGACATTACCGCCAATGCTTACCACAAAACCAACGTACCCAATTCCAGCAAGCATAAATTCAACTGGCTGACCTACTCGTCGCTGGCGCAGGTGTGTAAATACGCGAATCGCGTCAGTTATCAGGTGCTGAACCAGCATTCGCCGCGCTTAACGCGTGGCCTGCCGGAACGGGAAGACAGCCTCGAAGAGGCGTACTGGGACAGGTAAAAGAAACCCCTCACCCTAACCCTCTCCCCATAGGGGAGAGGGAACTCTAACACCCTCTCCCCTATGGGGAGAGGGCTGGGGTGAGGGCATCAGGCCGCACAACACTTAACCCGTCACCCCTTCTTCAACCGGCGGTTTCTCCAGCAGCGTCAGCATCGTATTTGCAATCTCGCGTTCGCCCATCACCACCTTATTCGCGCCGCGCTCGGTGATATATTCCACCTCGTCGTCATAATGCGCCCGGGCGATAATCTCGATATTGGGGCACTTCTCGCGCGCAGAAGCCACAATCTCGCCCGCTTCATAGCCGTTGGGTATGGTCAGCAGCAACCAGCGGGCGCAGTCCAGATGCGCCAGGTTCATGATCTCTTCGTTCGCCGCATTGCCCAGCACCGCCCGAATGCCGCGCTCGCGAAGCTCGTCGACGCGGGTGCGTGACGTTTCAATCACCACCAGCGGAATACCCTGCGCCATCAGCTTCTCGCCAAGCAGGCTTCCCACGCGGCCAAAGCCAACCAGCAGGGCGTGGTTGCAAATATCCACCGGGATCTGCTTCTCTTCTTCGATGGCCTCTTCGAGGGTCTGCTCTTCCAGGGTTTCGGTTTTATCGAGGTATTTTTCCAGCAGGGCAAACAGCACCGGGTTCAGCATAATCGACAGAATGGCACCCGCCAGCACCAGGTTTTGCCCGGCCTGTGGCAGCAGATTCAGGGCCATGCCCAGACCGGCGAGAATAAAGGCGAACTCGCCAATCTGCGCCAGGCTGGCGGCGATGGTCAGTGCCGTACGCGGCGAGTGGCCAAACATCCGCACCAGGAAGAAGGCGGCGAGGGACTTACCAAAGATGATGATCGCCAGCGTGCCCAGCACGGCCAGCGGCTGCTGGATCAGAATAAGCGGGTCAAACAACATCCCGACGGAGACGAAGAACAGCACGGCGAAGGCGTCGCGCAGCGGCAGGGTATCGTGCGCCGCGCGATGGCTCAGCTCGGATTCGTTCAGCACCATCCCGGCGAAGAAGGCGCCCAGGGCAAAGGAGACGTCAAACAGCTCAACGGCACCAAAAGCAATGCCCAGCGCCAGCGCCAGCACGGAGAGGGTAAACAGCTCGCGTGAGCCGGTTGCCGCGCTGCGGGACATGATCCACGGTACCAGACGGCGGCCCACCAGCATCATGATGGCGATAAACGCCACCACTTTCCCGATGGTAATACTCATATCCAGCGCCAGTGACGCGAAGCCGATATTGTCTTTTTCCATCATGCCAGCCACGGCAGGCAGCAGCACCAGCGTCAGGACCATCACCAGGTCTTCAACAATCAGCCAGCCTATCGCGATTTGCCCACGCTGGCTGTCTATCAGCTGTCTCTCTTCAAGCGCACGCAGCAGCACCACGGTACTGGCGGTCGAGAGACACAGCCCAAATACGATGCCGGTCATCAACGACCAGCCCAGCACAGCCGACAGTGCCATCCCCAGCAGCGTCGCCACCCCTATCTGGGCGATCGCTCCCGGTATGGCAATCGACTTTACCGCCATCAAATCCTTCAGGGAAAAATGCAGACCGACGCCAAACATCAGCAGAATCACGCCCAATTCCGCCAGCTCAGGGGCCAGTTTGGTATCCGCCACGAACCCTGGCGTAAACGGCCCGGCCAGGACGCCCGCTAGCAGATAGCCGACAAGAGGAGAAATACGCAGTTTATTGGCAATCATGCCGAGGATAAAAGCGAGCACAAGTCCACCAACAATGGTGGTGATAAGCGGTGTGGCGTGGTGCATTCCGTCTCCTTTCGTTGTGGGTGTTCCTTTTTGGTGAAAAACCAAAAAACCGAGTAATAGTTTATGACAATTTTCACGGTTATGTTTATGAATAATTGTTGAAAATTGAGTAAAACAGCAATATGCGTGGAAAAAAGCAGATTTTGCCAAATTTTGTTTAAGAGGTAGCGCGAGTGCTTGTGCTGTAAGGGGGGAGGAGAATCCATATTTTATTTTAGTCTGGAAATCCTGACGTTTAGCGTAGTTTTAAGTGTGTTTATTGACCCCCTTAAAGAAGAATGCCCTTAAAAGGGGGTTATATTGCTTTACTGAAGACTAAGAAATGATTTTAGCGACTTCAAAATGCATGCCGTCACGATGTGAGAAGAACCCCCCCCAATAGAAACCATGCTCCGCCGCAATGCCGACCAAATTATATACACATCCTTGTTGTCCCCAGGTTGCAGGTTGCGAACCGTAAGCATTCCACTGCGCGTTAATGTCGAAGGCAGTACCAAAAGCATGGTTAGATAAAATTTGCTGGTCAGCTTTACCGCGAACAAAGCGTGGCGCATAGCTACCATCGAAGCTGAGGATCTTGTCTAGTAAACCTGCAGTGTCCCATGCTGACCACAAATTGACAAATTGCTGCTGTACGAGGTGGTGAAACAGGACTTTACCCTGGACTGGTGCGCCAGCGACCCCTTTAAGCTGGGGAATAGCAACTCTGACTATGTTCTTCTTCTCAAAGTCATTGGTAATCTTAATTTTTTCCGGATTATCATCGCTGGGGGTAGGGGCAAACTCTAGCGGACCAAACAGGTTTTGCCTTTGGGCTGTACTAGTGATGGGGGAAAAAGTGGGCTTAGCGGGAAAGTGAGTATCATGTGGAACATAATCGACAATTTCAAATCCCCTTAACCCTGCAGCACCTAACGTCTGGTTACCTACAATGCCATCGGGTTCTAGTTGATGAGTTTTCTGGAAGGCCAGGGTTGCGGCTTCTGTTTTGTCACCAAAGAGGCCATCAGTACTGACAATAAAACCCTGACCTCTGAGATAAGCCTGCCATTGTGAGACAAAAACGCCTGAGGAACCCTTGCGGATAATATTAATCATAATTAATACCTGCTGTGTTGTTAAATATGTAATTTGTTATGGGGAAATTAATTGCTGATTTCTTTCTTTATAAAGTTCTGTTGGAATGGGTAATTGCTGATTTTTTTCTAAGTAGAGATCTGTAGGCACTGAAATAGTGATTTTTTCATTGGGCTGTAAAGTCTCGCCTGATACCGAGACTCCTCCATGGGTGGGAAGATTTTTGCCTGATGCGAAGAGCTCTCCCTCAGAAGGTACAGGATGAAAGCTTGCTGATGCACTTGCTCCCCCGGGGGGGAAACTATGATCTACATCGGGGGTGTAGTGAATACTATTTGCAAAATTTTGCATTGAATTTATTTCAAGTTTAGCATTATCTTTATTAATTCCTAGTTTTGCGAACTGCTGCTCATAAATATTAGCATTGGCGCAGAGAAGAACGGAAGGGTAAAGGTCCCAGAACCCCTGACTTGCAAGGATAGCTAAATTTAACTTAATAGGGTTGGTTATTTGGGATCCAGCGTCAGAAAACATATAAGCGTGTTCATAGGCAATGTCTGTTAGTTTCTCAGCGACGGGGCAAATAGTTTCTTTATTAGTATCAGTAATGATGTTATCGGCATAGCTTAAAGGTAGCATCATAAAAAATGAGATTATGGTTGAAATGGTTAATCCTGTCTGATTCATTTTTGTGCCTCATGCTTTAGTTGTTTTCTCAACGTTTCAGGGCTCATCGCAACTGGAGTTCGCATAACAGTTTCTGGAGCATTATTACCTGAGTACTGAAAAGTCACTGGCTGCTGATAATTAAAATGGGTCGGAGCGAAAAGAGCACAAATAATAATAATGCCACCGATCAGTATACCCATTACTCCAGGGGAGTGACTTGCAATTTGCGCACTCATGGGGATTTTGTCATTGCCTGTTACCTGAACGTTGTTCACGCGTTCGCTGGTGAAGAAGGAAATTGATAAACCACCAAAGATAATTGCTGAGCCAATAAGTATGGCAAGAATACGAATCAGGCTAAAAGCTGACATACTTAATCCAGCCAGTATAAATGCACCGTCATTAATAGCAGTTCTGGATACAATTGTTGCGATCTCTTTTGTTCTAACATATGCCAGAACTGTTAAACCAAGTAATTCAAGACTCAGAATAATGCCGCAACTTGCCCAAACATACATTTGCCATTTCGGTGTTTTTAATTTTCTTTCATGACTATTTATTTCTTCTTGAGGTGAAATTTTTTCCTGGTCGGTACCGATGTCAGGAACAATGCGACCATCTGCGATGTCAGCCATAATTTCTCCAGAAAAGGAGGTGGTATAAATAGCGTAGGTGATAACGGGAAAGGACAAGCATTATTTTACATGTTTTTTAGGAATGGATGTCACCATATCTGATAGATAAAATTAATAACCATGTTTATTAGTTTTAATAAACTGAATTGTAGTCCAAGGAAAATAGTGGCCGGATAAATTGTCCTGCCACTATAACCATTATCTGGTGTGCCGGTTATCAGGCAGGAATATGGTCAACATCCCAAGAAGTGGCAGGAAAGCGCAGATTTTATAAACCAGGAAGATGCTGGTGTGATCCGCAACCATCCCCAATACCGCGGCGCCAAGGCCTCCCATACCGAAGGCGAAACCGAAAAAGAGTCCGGAAACCATACCGATACGTCCTGGCAGCAGCTCCTGGGCATAGACCAGAATGGCGGAAAACGCGGAAGCGAGGATAAAACCAATGATCACGGTTAAAATCCCCGTCCATTCAAGGCTGGCGTACGGCAAAATGAGGGTAAAGGGCGCTACGCCGAGGATAGAGCCCCAAATAACATATTTACGCCCAATCTTATCCCCTACAGGCCCGCCAATGACCGTGCCGGCGGCGACGGCGAACAGGAAGGCAAACAGATGGATCTGCGCGTTTTGTACCGATAATCCGAATTTTTGCATCAGATAAAAGGTGTAATAGCTGCTGATACTCGCCATATAGAAGTATTTCGAGAAAATCAGGACCAGCAGGACGGCCACCGCCAGGATAACCTTATTGCGAGGAAGGGGATTGATAACCTTCGCTTTAGGTTTTCCTTTATTCACGCGATGCTGAGCAGCATACCAGCGGCTGATCTGCGCCAGCACAATAATCGCCAGCAGTGCGGCCAGGACGAACCAGGCCACGTTGCCTTTACCGTAAGGGGCAATAATCACCGCGGCCAGCAGTGGGCCGAGGGAGCTACCAAAGTTGCCGCCCACCTGGAAGAGAGACTGCGCCAGACCGTGACGTCCCCCGGAAGCCATACGCGCCACGCGCGAGGACTCTGGATGGAAAACGGACGAGCCGGTACCTACCAGCGCGGCGGCAATCAGCACGGCTTCAAAGCTTCCGGCCATGGCCAGCAGCACCAGTCCGCTTAAGGTAAAGCACATGCCGATCGGCAGCGACCACGGCATTGGGTATTTGTCCGTCCAGTAGCCCACCACCGGCTGCAGCAGTGAAGAAGCCAGCTGGAAGGTCAGGGTGATCATCCCGATCTGCACGAAGGTGAGGGAGAACTCGGACTGCAGCAGCGGATAAATGGTCAGAATTAACGACTGGATCATGTCGTTGAGCAGATGCGAGAGACTGATTGCGCCTAATACTTTAAAGGAGGTGCGCGACGCCGGCGCACCCGGAACGGGCTGGGTTGATTCACTGATTGCCATAGAGAGAATTACCACGTCTTGAGTTATTAGCGATGCAGGGTGTAATTATTATCCGACTAACATACCCGCCCGGGACCTTTGAAGAAAGTCGCAATTCTGAAAACTTATTTGTCTATTCTTATTAGTCACTGTAATTTCTGCCTTTGTCTATTGGTCAGGGAGAGAGAAGATGAAGTTAATGAAGCGGGGCGTCGCGCTGGCGCTGATTGCCGCCTGGGGTCTGGTAAGCCTGCCCGCGCAGGCGTATGAAAAAGACAAAACCTATAAAATCACCATTCTGCATACCAACGATCACCACGGTCATTTCTGGCGCAGTGAATACGGCGAATATGGTCTGTCGGCGCAAAAAACGCTGGTGGACGGCATTCGTAAAGAGGTGGCAGCCCAGGGCGGCAGCGTGCTGTTACTGTCAGGAGGCGATATCAATACCGGCGTACCGGAATCTGATTTACAGGATGCCGAGCCCGATTTCCGCGGTATGAATCTCATTGGCTACGACGCGATGGCCGTCGGTAATCACGAGTTTGATAACCCGCTGAGCGTGCTGCGTCAGCAGGAAAAATGGGCCAAATTCCCCTTCCTTTCCGCCAATATTTACCAGAAAAGTACCGGTGAACGCCTGTTCAAGCCCTGGGCGCTGTTTAAGCGTCAGGATCTGAAGATCGCGGTCATTGGCTTAACCACCGACGATACGGCGAAAATTGGCAACCCCGAGTTCTTTACCGATATCGAATTCCGCAAACCGGCGGACGAAGCGAAGCTGGTGATTCAGGAGCTGCAGCAAAACGAAAAGCCGGACGTGATTATCGCCACCACCCACATGGGGCACTACGACAACGGTGAGCACGGCTCGAACGCACCGGGTGACGTGGAGATGGCGCGCAGCCTGCCAGCGGGCTCGCTGGCGATGATTGTGGGTGGTCACTCACAAGATCCGGTGTGTATGGCCTCGGAGAACAAAAAGCAGGTGGATTACGTGCCGGGTACGCCGTGCGCGCCAGACCGTCAGAACGGTATCTGGATTGTGCAGGCGCACGAGTGGGGCAAATACGTGGGCCGGGCGGACTTCGAGTTCCGTAACGGTGAGATGAAGCTGGTGCATTATCAGCTCATTCCGGTCAACCTGAAGAAAAAGGTCACCTACCCGGACGGGAAAAGTGAGCGCGTACTATACACGCCAGAGATCGCCGAAAACCAGCAAATGCTCTCCCTGCTGACGCCGTTCCAGAACAAAGGTAAGGCGCAGCTGGATGTGAAAATCGGCACGCTGAACGGGCGTCTGGAAGGGGACCGCAGTAAAGTTCGCTTCGTGCAGACCAACATGGGTCACCTGGTGCTGGCGGCGCAAATGGCACGTACCGGCGCTGACTTCGGCGTGATGAGCGGCGGCGGCATTCGTGACTCTATCGAAGGCGGCAACATCACCTATAAAGACGTCCTGAAGGTGCAGCCGTTCGGTAACGTGGTGGTCTATGCCGATATGAGCGGGAAAGAGGTCATTGACTATCTGACCGCTGTGGCGCAGATGAAACCGGATTCCGGGGCCTATCCGCAGTTTGCCAACGTCAGCTTTGTGGCGAAAGACGGCAAGCTTAACGATCTTAAGATTAAAGGTGAACCGGTCGATCCTGGCAAAACCTACCGTCTGGCGACTCTGAGTTTTAACGCCACTGGCGGCGACGGTTATCCGCATATTGATAATAAACCGGGCTACGTGAATACCGGCTTTATTGATGCGGAAGTGCTGAAGCAGTTCATCGAGCAGAATTCACCGATAGACGTGAATGCGTATGAGCCGAAAGGTGAGGTGAGCTGGCAGTAGTGTTGTGCGGCCTGATGCCCTCACCCCAACCCTCTCCCACCGGGAGAGGGCGCGAACACAAAAAACGGTAACGCCTGTTACCGTTTTGCTTTTACCTCGAAGCCGCCACCCGGCAAATTTCTCAATCCCGGCGCGCAATATCCGCAAACTTCGCGTCCAGCATTTTCGCCAGATCGCCCGCGGCCAGCTCAATATCCAGCCCGCGTTTGCCTCCGGATATAAAGATAGTGTCAAATTCCTGTGAAGGGGCATCAATCAGCGTCGGCAAACGTTTTTTCTGCCCGAGCGGGCTGATCCCACCCACCAGGTAGCCCGTGGTGCGTTGCGCAACCATCGGGTCGGCCATATCCACCTTCTTCGCCCCCAGGGCTTTGGCGACTTTCTTCAGATCCAGCTGTCCCGCCACCGGCGTAACCGCGACGGCGAGGTGCTTCATGTCGCCATTCACCGCAACCAGCAGCGTTTTATACACCTGGTCCGCGTTCAGGCCCAGCTTGCGCACCACTTCATCACCAAAGTTGGTTTCATTCGGATCGTGATCGTAAGTGTGGATCCGGAAAGAAATGTTGTTTTTTTCGAGTAATTTAACGGCGGGAGTCATAGCTATCCTTCTTACGACAGACAAATCATGCCACCAGCATACGCCTGACGTTTCTCTAAAAAATAGCACCATCTTGCGCAATAGTATTGGCAGTGATGGTCACTTTGAGCGACAATCGGCTCAACCGAAGGTCTCCTTCGGCATAATAAAAACGATGAAATTCCTCTTTGACGGGCCAATAGAAATATTGGCCATTTTTTTATTTCAGCAGCGACGGCAAATTCCCTTCTCCGTATAAATGTAACGCCCCGACCGCCACCACATAATGCCCCGCAGGTAGCGCATGCAGCGTCTGTCGCCAGGCCTGGTTGCGCGCATTCATCAGCACATCGTATAACGATTCGCTGAAGGTCGACGGTAAGGCCAGCTTACCCTCCGCAGGCGGCGCGTCCAGCCACCAGCCAATCATGGTTTGCAGCAGTCGCGCGTTGGTGTGCCAGTGGGTCAGCGTATCATCCAGCAGCATACGGCCGTCATCGGGCAGCTGTCGCAGGAGCGCAATCTGGCTGTCGGTCCCTTCCAGTTCGATGATGGGCAGACTGCGCGCCCTGGCCACATTCAGCAGCTGGTAATCAATGCCATAATCACCGCGCAGACCCAGACGCTGCGCCTGCGTGGCCTGCAGCACCATCGCAATTTGCCACAGCGGCAGGGTGTCAATCATGGAAAGCGAGACGCCCGTTTCATCCGCCACGCGCGTCAGCTCCGCAAGCTGGGTTTCATCCAGACGTTCCGCGAGCGTGAGATCGCTCTCCAGGCCGGCGAATGGCGACTCATGGCCGGAGATGTCCGCCTCAACAACCAGCGCGTCCGCATGTTTCAGCTGCTTGATCAGGCCGGGCGGCAGGGGAGACATATCCTGCGTACCCATATGAATGCTGCCTACCAGGTGCAGGTGTTGCCCGCCAGGGAGAGAGATATCCAGACCCGGCCAGGCGTAACGGCGAGGAAAGAGGGCGCGAAACGATGTTTTTATACGATTAAACAGACCCATACGCGCTCCATGAATGGAAAGGGTCATGCTAGCGCGTACGAGTACAAGGTTCAATCCTTCGGTTTAAAGCGCAGCAGCCGGTTGGCGTTGCTTACCACGGTGATGGAGGAGAGCGCCATCGCCGCACCTGCGACCACCGGATTTAGCAGCGTGGCGGTCAGCGGCCATAAAATGCCGGCCGCAATCGGGATACCGAGGGTGTTATAGATAAACGCCCCCAGCAGGTTCTGCTTCATGTTGCGCAACGTGGCTTTTGAAATGGCCAGCGCGTCGGCAACGCCCATCAGGCTATGGCGCATCAGCGTAATGGCGGCGGTTTCAATGGCCACGTCGCTCCCACCCCCCATGGCAATCCCCACGTCCGCCTGGGCCAGCGCCGGGGCATCGTTGATGCCGTCGCCGACCATCGCCACCTGACGGCCCTGACGCTGCAGGTTTTTAATGGCGTCCGCTTTGCCATCCGGCAGTACGCCCGCAATCACCTCGTCAATACCGGCCTCCCGGGCGATGGCGTTTGCCGTTGTTGGGTTATCTCCGGTCAGCATGACCAGACGGTAGCCCGCGCGATGCAGGCGCTGCAAGGCGTCCACGCTATCCTGACGAAGCGGATCGCGCACGGCCAGCAGCGCTGCGGCCTGGCCATCGACCGCAAGCAGAACCGGCGTGGCGCCCTGAGACGCCTGCGCTTTCAGTTCACTCTCCAGCGCGGAGGTATCAATACCGTTGTCATTAAGCAATGCCTGGTTGCCCAGCAGCAGCGCGTGGCCTTCGGCTTCACCGCTGACGCCCAGCCCGCGCAGGGTACGGAAGTTGCTGACCTGCGGCAGGGCAGATGCATTCGCTTTATCAAGGATGGCGCGCGCCAGCGGATGGCTGGAGCCTTGCTCCAGCGCCGCGGCGAGCCGCAGCGCGTCCGCTTCGGCAATGCCTGCGGTCGTGACGGCTACTACCTGCGGTTTGCCTTCGGTCAGCGTGCCGGTTTTATCAAACACCAGCGTGTCCAGGGTGCTGGCCCGCTGCAGCGCGTCCGCATCCCGCACCAGCACGCCAAACTCAGCGGCGCGACCTACGCCGGAGATAATCGACATCGGCGTCGCCAGGCCAAGGGCGCAAGGACAGGCGATGATCAGCACCGTGGTGGCAATCACCAGGGTATACACAATCTGCGGCGCCGGGCCGAAGAAATACCAGATAGCCGCGCTCAACAGGGCAATACCGACCACCACCGGCACAAAAATGGCAGAGATCCTGTCGGCAAGCTGGCCAATCTCCGGCTTACTGCTCTGCGCCTGGCGCACCATGCGAATAATGCGCGACAGCGTGGTGTGGCTGCCGACGGCGCTGGCGGTGAACAGCACGCTGCCGTCCTGTACCACCGTACCGGCATGAACGGCGTCACCGTCTGATTTCTGCTGGGGGATGGGCTCGCCGGTCAGCATCGCTTCATCCAGCCAGGCTTCGCCCTGCGTGATTTTACCGTCAACGGGAACGCGATCGCCCGTGGTCAGACGCAGCGTCATGCCGGGCTGAACCTCGGCCAGCGGGACGCTCTTTTCCCCGTCGTCCGTGACCACGCGCGCGGTTGGCGGGGTTAAATCGAGCAACCTTTCCAGCGCTTTCGAGGAGCGCTGACGGGCGCGGGCTTCCAGCATATGGCCTAAGTTAATCAGACCGATGATCATCGCGCTGGCTTCATAATAGAGATGCCGCGCTTCCATCGGGAACCACTGGGGCCAGACGTTCACGCTCATGGAGTAGAGCCACGCGGCACCCGTGCCGAGCGCAACCAGCGTATCCATCGTCGCGGTGCGGTTTTTCAGGCTCTTCCAGGCGCTGGTATAGAAATGACCGCCCGCGAAGACCATCACGCCCAGGGTAATGAGACCGATGACCAGCCACAGCGTGCGGTTGTCGTCGGTGACCATCATGTTGTCGCCGAGCATCCCCCACACCATCACCGGAATACCCACCAGCAGGGCGACAATCGCCTGCCAGCGGAAGCGCTTCATGGTGGCAATCGCCGTTTCCTGCTGGCGCTCGCGGCGTTCGGCATCATCTTCGATGGCCTCCGCGCCGTAGCCCGCTTTTTCAACGGCCTGTACTAAATCTGCTGCGGAGGCGCTGCCCATCACCAGCGCAGTGCGCTCCGCGAGGTTGACCCGTGCCTGGGCGACGCCCGGTACCGCCTGCAGGGCGTTTTGTACCCGGGAGACGCAGCTGGCGCAGCTCATGCCGTTGATCAGCAGCTGTTGGCTGTCATCAATATCATCCGCTGCCGGAAGCTCAGGATTGGCCGCTGTCAGTGCTTCCGACGGGGATGATGACTCTGCCAGCGGTTTAGCCTTTGGGTGGCTCAGCTCCGCCCCATAGCCGGCCTGCCTGATGGTATCGATCAACGCATCCGCGCTGGCGCTGCCGGTAACGGCGGCATGGTCGATAGTGACTTCAGCGCTTTCAACATCGGGGCGCTGTTCAAGGCTTTCTTTTACGCGTTTGACGCAGTGACCGCAGGAGAGGCCATCCAGCGTCAGGTCGATAGTGTGAGACATAGTAAAACTCCCGTATAATGATCTGGTCAGTTGTTGACCAATATCGTGCTTTTTACTGACTGTTATGAAGGTTAAACCTTCCATCAAGGGGAAGGTCAAGGGGGAAATGTGAATATCAGCGATGTGGCGAAAAAAACCGGTTTAACCAGCAAAGCGATTCGCTTTTATGAAGAGAAGGGGCTGGTGACGCCGCCGCTGCGCAGCGAAAACGGCTATCGCAGCTACACGCAACTGCATCTGGATGAACTGACGTTACTGCGCCAGGCGAGGCAGGTCGGGTTTAATCTGGAAGAGTGCGGTGAGCTGGTTAACCTGTTTAACGATCCGAAGCGTCACAGCGCAGACGTGAAAAAACGCACCCTGGAAAAAGTGGCCGAGATTGAACGCCATATCATCGAGCTACAGGCGATGCGCGAACAGCTGCTACAGCTCGCGGAATCCTGTCCGGGGGATGACAGCGCCGACTGCCCGATTATCGATAATCTTGCCGGCTGCTGCCATCGTAAGACCTCTGCTTAGCAGGCTTTAATCCGCAGGGTAATGCCTTGCACCGCAATGACCTCAACCCGCGTGCCGGCGCTGAGGTCTTCGTCGGCGACCACCGGCCACGAGCTGTCGCCCACGCGCATATGTCCACGTCCGTTCACCAGCGCGGTATCAAGCGTAAAACGCTGGCCGACAATCTGCTGTCCGCGCTGGTTGAGATGCGCGTCCACCGGTTTCTGCTCGTTAACCTGTCGGTTAAGCCAGCGCCACCACAGCCACGCGGCCACCAGCGTCAGCACGGCAAATAATGCCCCCTGCCACGCCCAGTCAAGCGGCAGAAGCCAGACGAGCAGCCCGGTAATGACCGCGGCGACACCGCTCCACAGCAGGTAGCCATTGCCGCCCAGCATCTCCGCGGCCAGCAATAACCCCCCAAGGCTTAGCCAGAAAGCGTGAGGATGTGCGACGATAAGCTCAATCATTTTTTACGCTCGTTCCCGCTGTCTTTGATCAGTTCAGCAATCCCGGCGATAGAGCCCATCAGGCTGCTGGCATCCAGCGGCATCATCACCACTTTGCTGTTAGTGGCGGAGCCGATCTCTTTCAGCGCATCGGTATATTTCTGCGCGACGAAGTAGTTCACCGCCTGGATATCACCGGCGGCAATCGCCTCGGACACCATTTGCGTTGCGCGGGCTTCCGCTTCGGCAGAACGTTCACGCGCTTCCGCCTGTAAGAACGCGGACTGACGATCGCCTTCCGCTTTCAGGATCTGCGACTGTTTTTCCCCTTCCGCCTTCAGGATCTCAGCCTGACGTATCCCTTCCGCTTCCAGAATGTAGGCACGTTTGGTTCGCTCAGCCTTCATCTGCGCGTTCATGGAGGTGATCAGTTCCTCTGGCGGGCGCACATCGCGGATCTCGATGCGGGTCACTTTAATGCCCCACGGGTTCGTCGCTTCATCAACAATGTGCAGCAGGCGGGTATTGATGCTGTCGCGCTGGGAGAGCATTTCATCCAGCTCCATCGAGCCGAGCACGGTACGGATGTTGGTCATCGTCAGGTTGACGATCGCCAGCTCCAGGTTGCTCACCTCATACGCTGCTTTTGGCGCATCAATCACCTGAATAAAGCAGACGGCGTCAATGGTGACGTTGGCGTTATCCTTCGAGATCACTTCCTGGGAAGGAATATCCAGAACCTGTTCCATCATGTTGATTTTACGGCCAATCCGGTCCATGAACGGGACAATCAGGCTTAGTCCAGGCTGGAGCGTGTTGGTATAACGACCGAAACGCTCGACGGTCCACTGATAACCCTGAGGAACAATTTTGACGCCTGCGCCCACAATAACCAGCGCAACAAAAATAAGGACTGGAACAACAATAAGCATAAAAACCTCCTGTTTTGCATGCCGTGATGAGAGAACGTGTGTGTTTATTGCTCATAAGTATATCGGCTATCCGGTTGAAATTCGCCTCTGAAAATAGACTGGAAAAAGATTATGCTACAGACGGTTCTTACAAGACGCGGTTAACGGAAGCGGAATGAACAATAAAAAAAACCTGTTACAACTCAGGGATATTGGATTTCGTGTCGGGGATAACACTATCCTTCAGCACGTTGAATTTAGTCTGTCGCCGGGCGAGTTTAAATTAATCACCGGGCCATCAGGCTGTGGCAAAAGCACCTTGCTGAAAATTGTGGCCTCGCTGCTCAGCCCCACAGAGGGGACCCTTCTCTTTGAAGGTCAGGACGTTGCGTCGCTCTCTCCGGAAAACTATCGCCAGCAGGTCTCTTATTGCGTACAGACCCCGGCGCTGTTTGGCGATACGGTCTATGACAACCTGATTTTTCCGTGGCAAATTCGCCATAAAACGCCGGAGCCGGAACGCTTTATTAACGATCTGGCCCGCTTTGGCCTGGCGCAGGAGACACTGACCCAATCCATCAATGCGCTGTCGGGCGGAGAAAAGCAGCGCGTCTCGCTGATCCGCAATCTGCAGTTTTTACCGAAGGTGTTGTTGCTGGACGAGATCACCAGCGCGCTCGATGACACCAATAAACGCAACGTCAACGAGATTATTCATCGTTACGTTCGCGAGCAGAATATTGCCGTGCTGTGGGTCACGCACGACGCTAACGAAATTAGCCATGCGGATGACGTGATTAGGCTGCAGCCGCACGGCGGGAAAATGCAGGAGGCAAACCGTGGGTGAGCATAATATTACGAACGAATCTCTGGCGTTTTCCATGGTGCTGGTGCTGATTGCGATTGTGGTCAGCTACCGGGAAAAGCTGGGCCTGGAAAAAGACATTGTGTGGAGTATCTGCCGCGCGGTGATTCAACTCATCATCGTCGGCTATGTGCTGAAATACATTTTCAACGTTAACCACGCGGTGCTTACGCTGCTGATGGTGCTCTTTATCTGCTTTAACGCGGCGTGGAATGCGAAAAAACGCAGTAAATACATTGATAAAGCGTTTATCTCGTCGTTTATCGCGATTACCACCGGCACGGCGCTCACGCTGGCGGTGCTGGTGCTCTCCGGCTCGATTGAGTTTACGCCGATGCAGGTTATCCCTATCTCCGGGATGATTGCGGGGAACGCCATGGTGGCCGTTGGGCTGTGTTACAACAACCTCGGCCAGCGTTTCAGCAGCGAACAGCAGCAGTTGCAGGAGAAATTAAGCCTGGGGGCAACGCCAAAAGTGGCCTCGGCGCGGCTGATTCGTGAGAGCATTCGTTCATCGCTGATCCCGACCGTGGATTCCGCCAAAACGGTGGGGCTGGTCAGCCTGCCGGGAATGATGTCGGGGCTGATTTTCGCCGGTATCGATCCGGTAAAAGCGATTAAGTATCAGATCATGGTGACGTTTATGCTGCTCTCCACGGCCAGCCTGTCCACCATCATTGCCTGTTACCTGACCTACCGGAAGTTCTACAACGCGCGCCACCAGCTGGTGGTGACGCAGTTGAAAAAGACAGGGTGATATGGCTTTTGTAGGCCCGGTAAGGCGAAGCCGCCACCGGGCTTTTTTGTCAGTAGAGCAGGGCGTACAGCTGACGGCGATATTTCGACGCCAGCGCATCACCGGTGCCCAGCGCGGCCAGGATCTCCTGGAACATCTTGCGCGCCTGGCCGTCTGCGGCAGCAAGGTCTTTTTGCAGATGACCAAACAGCAGCTCAAGCGCCTCTTCGTTACGTCCCACCTGATGCAGCTGCAGTGCCAGCTGGCTTGCCAGCGCCGCATCGGCCGGGTTATCGGCAACCTGCTGTTGCAGCTGCTGAATTTCCGGGGTGTCCGCGGCCTGCTTCAGCAGCTCAATTTGCGCCACCAGCCCCTGATAGCGGGTATCCTGATCCTGCAGAGGAACGGTTCTGAGGACGGCTTCTGCGTCTTCTGAACGGTGCAGGGCAATCTGCGTTTCCGCCAGCAGCAGGCCAATCTGGCTGTTCTGCTTCGACAGCTGCCACGCCTCTTTGAGCAGCGGCAGCGCCTCGTCATATTTGCCTTCCTGCATCAGCGCCATGCCTTCCTGCGCTTTCAGCTCCTCTTCGCGCGGCAACACTTTATCCAGCAGGGCACGAATGGCCTCTTCCGGCTGCGGTCCCTGGAAGCCATCCACAGGCTGACCATTCTGGAACAGATAGACGGTGGGGATCGCGCGCAAACCAAACTGAGACGCCACCATCGGCTGTGCGTCACAGTCCAGTTTGGCGAGAATGAACTGACCATTGTACTGGGCGGCAAGGCTTTCCAGCACCGGCGTCAGCTGCAGGCAGTGTTGGCTGCGTTCAGACCAGAAGTAGAACAGCACCGGTTTGGTCATCGACTGTTCAAGGGTCTGTTGCAGGTTTGCTTCGGTAATATTGACGATATTCTGTACGGACATGCGGCCTTCTCTTTTATCGGTTTACTCTTTACATGGGGATGCGCGTCGTCGCTTCAACTCAACCGTGTAAAATTTTGTCCATCATCCGGCCCGGCAGCAGACGTTTTAACCAGCCTACGGCATGGGTGACCAGCGTCACCGGATAGCGCATTTTGGGATTGTCACTCTCAAAAGCATGGCGCACTTTGGCCACCACCGCTTCGGGTCCGAGCGTAAAACGTGCGGCAATGCCGGGGTTCTCGACCGGTTTATCCGCCTGCGTCTGGTTAACGTTTTCGGTAAAGCGGGTGCGGATCGGGCCTGGTTCAATCAGGCTGACCTTAATGCCGCTGTGGCGTAGCTCCATGCGCAGGGCGTCGGACCAGGCTTCCAGCGCATATTTGCTGGCGGCATAGGCGCCGCGACCTGGGGTTGAAATCAGCCCCATCACGGATGACGTCATCACGATGCGCCCTTCACCATGCGGCAGCATCGCGGGGAGCAGGCGCATGGTGAGCTGATGTACGCCGAAGAAGTTAGTCGAAAACTGTTTCTCCAGCGTTTCGCGGGAGAGGGTATCCAGCGGACCGTACACGCCATAACCCGCATTATTAAACAGCCCGTAGAGGCGATTGCCGGTCAGGGCGATCACCTCATCCGCGGCGCGATCAACGCTCTCCGGCGAGTCCATATCCAGCAACACGCCGGTAAAGCCCAGCCCGTTCATGCGTTCGACATCGTCGGGTTTGCGGCAGGCCGCCAGCACCCAATATCCCTGGCGCTTTAATTCGAGCGCGCTTTCAAGGCCGATTCCACTGGAACATCCTGTTATTAAGACCGATTTTTGCATAACTTTACCTGTCAGGATCTCCGCTTAATCAGGAGTCATGGTTAACTAAAGGAGCCAGCCGCGTTGCCATCCAGTCGGCAATAAACGGCTGCGCATCGCGATTGGGGTGGATCCCGTCGTCCTGCATCCACTGGGGTTTGAGATAGACCTCTTCCATGAAAAATGGCAGCAGCGGAATATCAAACTCTTTGGCAAGCTTAGGGTAGATCGCGCTAAAGGCCTCATTATACCGACGACCGTAGTTGGCGGGCAGGCGAATTTGCATCAGCAGCGGCTGGGCGTTTGCCGCCCGGATGTCCTGCAAAATGGTGCGCAGGGACTGTTCCGTTTGCTGAGGCTGGAAACCGCGTAAGCCATCATTGCCGCCAAGCTCAACCAGCACCCAGCGCGGCTGATGCTGTTTGAGTAGCGCAGGCAGGCGCGACAACCCCTGCTGCGAGGTATCACCGCTGATGCTGGCGTTGATAACCGTCGTTTTGCTCTGCCATTTGTCATTGAGCAGGGCGGGCCAGGCCGCGCTGGCCGCCATACGATAGCCTGCGCTCAGGCTGTCACCGAGAACCAGTAACGTGTCCGCTGCCGCCGCGCGGAAGGTCATCAGAATCAAAAACAGGAAGGGCAAATGCCAGCGGAAAACAGTGTTGAAGTTCATCATCTTAAGAAGTCCGTCGGTCAGGGGGAACACGAGCTTTCCATCCTTACTGGAGTTGAACTCGTTGTCAAACGTGCTGAAACCATCGCGCTGATTGGCGAATCAGGCTCTGGTAAGTCCACCCTGCTGGCGATTTTGGCCGGTCTGGACGACGGCAGCAGCGGTGAGGTCCATCTTGTCGGGCAGCCGCTGCATCAGCTTGATGAAGAGGCGCGCGCCGCGCTGCGCGCACGTCACGTGGGTTTTGTCTTTCAGTCTTTCATGCTGATCCCGACCCTCAACGCGCTGGAAAACGTCGAACTCCCGGCGCTTCTGCGTGGGGAAAATAGCCGTGACAGCCGCGCTCACGCGAAGGCGCTGCTGGAACAGCTCGGTCTGGGGAAACGTCTCGACCATCTTCCCGCGCAGCTTTCCGGCGGCGAGCAGCAGCGCGTGGCGCTGGCGCGGGCGTTTAACGGCCGCCCTGAAGTGCTGTTTGCCGATGAGCCCACCGGCAACCTTGACCGTAAAACCGGCGACCGGATTGCCGACCTGCTGTTTTCACTTAACCGCGAACACGGCAGTACGCTGATCCTCGTCACCCACGATCCGCAGCTTGCCGCCCGCTGCGACCGGCGCCTGCGGCTGGTGAACGGTATGCTTCAGGAGGAGACATGATTACCCGCTGGTTCTGGCGCGAGTGGCGTTCCCCCTCGCTACTGATTGTCTGGCTGGCGCTAAGCCTGGCGGTGGCCTGCGTGCTGGCGCTCGGCAGCGTCAGCGACCGTATGGAAAAAGGGCTCAGCCAGCAGAGCCGGGAGTTTATGGCGGGAGACCGGGCGCTGCAAAGTTCGCGCGCCGTTCCGCCGGGCTGGATTGACGAAGCGCGCAGGCGGGGACTGACGGTGGGAGAACAGATAAGCTTCCAGACGATGACCTTCGCGGGCGACACGCCGCAGCTGGCGAGCGTTAAAGCCGTCGATGAGATTTACCCGATGTACGGCGAACTGCAGACCAGCCCGCCCGGGCTGAAGCCTGCGCCCGGTACGGTACTGCTGGCTCCCCGGCTGATGGCGCTGCTGAATCTGAAAACCGGTGACAGCATCGACGTCGGCGATGCCACACTGAAAATCGCCGGGGAAGTGGTGCAGGAGCCGGACTCCGGCTTTAACCCTTTCCAGCTTGCGCCACGCCTGCTGATGAACACCGCCGATGTTGCGGCAACCCATGCGGTCCAGCCGGGCAGCCGCGTCACCTGGCGCTACAAGTTTGGCGGCACGCCTGCCGAGCTTAATGACTATGAAAAATGGCTTCTGCCGCAGCTCAAACCGGAGCACCGCTGGTACGGGCTGGAGCAGGACGAGGGGGCGCTCGGTAAATCGCTGGAGCGTTCCCAGCAGTTCCTGCTGCTGTCGGCACTGTTGACCCTGCTGCTGGCGGTGGCGGCGGTCGCTGTTGCGATGGGGCACTACTGCCGCAGCCGCTATGACCTGGTGGCGATCCTCAAAACGCTCGGCGCAGGGCGCAAGCAACTTCGCAAACTGATTGTCGGCCAGTGGCTGATGCTGCTTGCCCTCTCCGCGCTAACCGGCGGGATAATGGGGCTGCTGTTTGAAAAACTGCTGATGGTAATGCTGAAACCGGTACTCCCGGCCGCATTGCCGCCGGCCAGTTTCTGGCCGTGGCTGTGGGCGATGGGCGCGATGACGGTGATCTCGGTGCTGGTGGGGCTACGACCGTACCGCCTGCTGCTCGCGACGCAGCCGCTGCGCGTGCTCCGCAACGATGTGGTGGCGAACGTCTGGCCGCTGAAGTTCTACCTGCCGGTGATTATGGCGGTGGCGGTGGGGCTGCTGGCCTGGCTGATGGGGGGCAGCACGCTGCTGTGGGCCGTGCTGGCCGGGGCGGTGGTTCTGGCATTGCTCTGCGGCGTGCTGGGCTGGATACTGCTCAACGTCCTGAAAAGGCTGACGGTAAAATCCCTGCCCGTGCGCCTGGCGGTGAACCGTCTGCTGCATCAGCCGTGGTCAACGCTGAGCCAGTTGTCGGCCTTTTCGCTGTCGTTTATGCTGCTGGCCCTGCTGCTCGTGCTGCGTGGCGATCTGCTCGACCGCTGGCAGCAGCAGCTCCCGCCGGAAAGCCCGAACTATTTCCTGATCAATATCGCCCCTGAGCAGGTCACGCCGCTGAAGGCGTTCCTGTCTGAGCACCATATCATCCCGGAGGCGTTCTATCCCATCGTTCGCGCGCGGCTCACGCAGATCAACGGCGTGCCAACGGAAGGGAACAAGGACGAGTCGCTTAACCGCGAGCTCAACCTGACGTGGCAGGAAAAACGGCCCGATCATAACCCGATCACGGCCGGCACCTGGCCGCCAAAAGCGGGAGAGGTGTCGATGGAAGAGGGGCTGGCGACGCGCCTGAACGTGAAGCCGGGAGACAGCGTCACCTTTACCGGCGATACCCAGGATTTTACCGCGAAGGTGACCAGCCTGCGTAAAGTGGACTGGGAGAGCCTGCGGCCTAATTTCTTCTTCATCTTCCCGCCGGGAGCGCTGGACGGACAGCCGCAGAGCTGGCTCACCAGCTTCCGCTGGGAAAAGGGCAACGGCATGCTCACCCAGCTAAACCGGGAGTTTCCGACGGTCAGCCTGCTGGATATTGGGGCGATTCTGAAGCAGGTAGGGCAGGTGCTGGAGCAGGTGAGCCGCGCGCTGGAGGTGATGGTGGTACTGGTGACGATTTGCGGCGTGCTGTTGCTGCTGGCCCAGGTGCAGGTGGGCATGCGCCAGCGTCATCAGGAACTGGTGGTTTACCGAACGCTGGGGGCCGGTAAGCGGCTGCTGCGGATGACGCTCTGGAGCGAGTTCGCCCTGCTGGGGCTGGTGGCCGGTCTGGTGGCGGCCATTGGCGCTGAGACGGCCCTGGCGGTGTTGCAGACAAAGGCCTTTGACTTCCCGTGGGAGCCTGACTGGCGTCTCTGGTTGACCCTGCCTCTCTGCGGTGCGGTGCTGCTTTCCCTTTGCGGCGGCTGGCTCGGCACGCGGCTGTTAAAGGGCAAGGCCCTGTTCCGTCAGTTTGTCAGTTGATTTAGCTCGGTGATAATTGCGTGTCGGATTTTAATGCCGACACGCAATGTTTAAATAGCACAAAGTGATAATGCCCACTCATTTAGTAGCACAAAACATTAAAAAACCGACCACACGGCCCGATTATTTCCAGTTAATATTCACCAGCTAAATATTTAGCAGCGTGTCTATTAAGGAAAAATAATGACTATAAAAAAATCAGCGCTGGCGGTAACGATCGGCGCGGCAGTGGCATTGACGTCCTTCGCTTCTCAGGCGGAAATCACCGTTCTTAAACAGGATCCTCAGGCGGGTAACCCGCTGAGCCGCCTGAACTTTACCGTTGGCGGCAGTATCCGTCCTCAGTTCCAGAACATGACCGGCGACGACGGTAAAAACAGCTACAAGCGTAACGGCTTTGACGGCGGTACCCGTTTCCGTTTCGCGGCTGATTACTACCTGTTTGATGACATCAGCTGGATCAGCTACTACGAGCTGGGTGTGAATATTCCCGCGCAGTTTAACTGGGATCACCACTACGCCGAAGGTGCGCACGACACCACGCGTCGTATGCTCTACACCGGTCTGAAGAGTGACACCTGGGGCACGCTGACCTTCGGTCAACAGAACAGCGTTTACTATGATGTGGTTGGCGCGAAAACCGATATCTGGGACTACGACATGATCGCTCAGGCGCCAGGTAACGGGATCAACGGCGACTACGATGGTTCTTATCGTTCACGTCAGATGCTGAAATATAAGAAAACCGTGGGTGATGCCGACATCTATGCATCTTACCTGTTTGAAGACAGCGAATACCTGCCGGGCAATGGCCTGCGCTACAAGCGTAAAGGCGGCGGTTCACTGGGTCTGGATTACCACCTGACCACCGATCTGACCTGGGGCGCCGCGTGGAACTACACCCGTGCGGACATGCGTAACCCGGACAACGGCGACAGCAAAACCTATGACCAGAACATCCTCGGTACCGCGCTGAGCTGGACGCCGGATAACTGGACCTTCTCCGCAGGCGGCGGCTGGTATCAGAACTTCCTGACCACCAAAAAAGTGTCTGTGAATGACTACTTCGCCGGTGACGCGTGGGGTATTGAATACTTCGCAGGGTACAAATTCCCAATCGGTCAGTATGCGGTTAAATCCATCCAGCCTTACTTCATGGGCGACCGTATTGAGTACGTGAACGGCCGTAACTACCAGCGCATCGATAACGGCGTGGGTATCAGCTTCCAGCTGGATTATGGTTTCCGCGTGGATTACGAACACGTGTTCACCTCCAGCACCGACAACCTGGGCGACATGAACCTGGTGCGTCTGCGTTACGACTTCTGAGTCGTCTGTTCCCCCGGTGGCGCTGCGCTTACCGGGGCTACAAAAGCACACGTAGGCCGGGTAAGGCGTAGCCGCCACCCGGCTTTATTTTTCAGCGATCAAGCCACTCAGCAATCTCTTCGTACGTCCCGCGATAGACAATCTTCTCCGCTTTCTTCTCCAGCTGATAGCCGTACATCGGGTCGTAATAGTCCTTTAACAGCGGCACAAGCCAGCTGAAGTGCGCGTCAGTGCTGCCAGTACGTTGTTGTTCGACAAGCGCGGCGTCCAGTAAGGCGGTGAATTCCGCGTACCGCTGCAACCCCAGACGGCGGCGGATGGCGAACAGGCCGTGGTGCAGATATTCACTGTATTCTTTCCAGCCCGCCTCCTCGCCGTATGCGGCTGAAAAGTCCGCCCACATATGATCGAAATACTCTTCGCGCAGGCGCTCAAGCCGAATATCGAACGGGTCCTCTACCACGACGACAGGGGCTTCAGCCATGCGGTCGCGCAGGCATTCCGGCAGATGGTTAGAGCCAATCATCCTGCCTTCATCTTCCAGCACCCAGCGCGCAGCGTCTTTTTTCAGCAGCTCGACCGCAAGGTAGTTTTCGAAGCTTGCCTGGGAAAGTTGCGGCGTCAGCGTGCGGCCAAAGGATGAACCGCGATGGTGCGCCAGTCCTTCCAGATCGATTCCCTGCGCGTGCTGCTGCACCAGCAGCGTTTTACCGTTTCCGGTACAGCCGCCGATGAGCACCATCGGTTTTTGTGACTGCTCGTGGGTCACCTGAATCGCCGTCTGACGCAGGGCCTTATAGCCGCCGCGGATCAGCGGGTAATCGACACCCGCCTCTTTCAGCCAGGCCTGCGAGATATGTGAGCGCTGGCCACCGCGCGCGCAGCAGAGAAAGCCCTCAGGATGGGCAAGGCTGGCGTCGCGCCAGGCGTTGATACGGGCCTCACGCGTGTCGCCATGCACCAGGCTATGGCCAAGCGCCAGCGCGGCCTCGGGCCCCTGGCGTTTATAGCAGGTGCCTACGGCGGCGCGTTCGTCGTCGTTCATCAATGGCAGGTTAAGGGCGGCAGGCATCGCGCCCTGGGCAAATTCGATCGGCGCGCGAACGTCGATTAAAGGGGTATCAGACGCGAGGATCGCGCGATAGTCCGTTCCATCGTTCATGGTTTTTCCAGAAGAAAACTGAGCAGCAATGGGCGGGAATTGTACGCCGGGGAAGGGGAAGGTCAACTCCCCGGCGGGGATGTCTTACCTGAGCTTTGATTGCGCCCAGACAATGCCGCTCGCGTATTCCGGCGGCAGGAGAGGGATCAGGGCTTCCAGGCTGGCACTCAGGCGGTCTGCGTCGCTGTCGTTCAGGTTCAGGTGACCCACTTTACGACCCGGACGAACCTCTTTGTCGTACCAGTGCAGATGCACCAGCGGCAGCTTCAGCCAGTCATAGTTCAGATCGGTGCCGATCAGGTTGATCATCACCGACGGGCTGTTTACCACCGGCTGCGGCAGCGGCAGGTCAGTGATGGCGCGCAGATGCAGTTCGAACTGGCTGATGGAGGCACCGTTTTGCGTCCAGTGGCCGCTGTTATGCACGCGCGGCGCGAGTTCGTTAATCAGCAGACCAGACGGCGTGACAAAACACTCCATCGCCATGACGCCCACATAACCGAGTTCGTGCATGATGGCAGAGAGCATCTCTTCCGCCTGCGCCTGCTGGTCAGCACTGGCGTGCGGGAAGGCGACGCTGGTGCGCAGAATACCGTCCTGATGCAGGTTATGCGTCAGCGGGTAAAAGACCGTACGGCCATCATGCCCGCGCGCGCCAACCAGCGACACTTCACCGCTGAAGTTAATGCCCTGTTCAACGATGCACTCGCCGTAGCACTCATCCGGCAGCGCGGCGGTGTCGTTCGCGCGCAGACGCCACTGGCCGCGGCCATCGTAGCCACCCACGCGGCGCTTCACGATCGCCAGTTCGCCCAGCATCGCGAAGACATCATTCCACTCGCTTTTATCGGACAGCAGCTGCCACGGCGCGGTCGGCAGGCCGAGCTTGTCGAACAGCTGCTTTTGCGTCAGGCGGTCGGCAATAATCGGGAACACATCGCGGTTAACAAAGGCGTTATGACGCGCCAGCTCGCGGGTCAGCGCCGTCTCCGGCCAGCGTTCGATCTCAGCGGTAATCACGCTCTGGTGGAACGGGACGGCTTCAGGTTCCGCATCCAGCCCGACGGGCCAGACGGCAATACCCAGCGGTTCGCCCGCCTGGCGCAGCATACGGCCTAGCTGACCGTTACCGAGGACGCAAACCTGCTTCATGCCGCACCCCGCGGGTCCGGATTGTCGAGCACCTCATCGGTCTGAGCTTTACGCCAGTCCGCCAGACGCTGATGCAACGCGCTGTCGTGCGTCGCCAGAATCTGCGCGGCCAGCAGGGCAGCGTTGGCGGCACCCGCTTTGCCAATCGCAAGCGTGCCGACAGGAATACCACGCGGCATCTGGACGATGGAGTAGAGGCTGTCGACACCGCTCAGCGCGGCGCTTTGTACGGGAACGCCCAGTACCGGCACCAGGGTTTTGGCGGCAATCATGCCCGGCAGATGTGCTGCGCCGCCCGCACCGGCAATGATCACCTCATAACCGTTCTCTTCGGCGCTTTCGGCGAAGCTGAACAGTTTGTCTGGTGTACGGTGCGCGGAGACCACTTCTACATGGTGCGGAACATTCAGGATGTCAAAGATTTCGGCGGCGAACTGCATGGTAGCCCAGTCGCTTTTGGACCCCATCACGATGGCGACACGCGCCGGATTATTGCGGGAAGACATGCGTCTTAAAACTCCTGTGGTGCGAAACACACTGCTTTCGAGGGCACAGAGAATAGCATGTTATACGTGTAAGGAAAACGGTTGCGTGGCTGAGAAATGGGCAAAAAGACGAGAAGCAGTTAAAACGGGAAAGCGATCAACTCCACACCTTCCGGGGTGACTTTAACCATAGACCCTTCGCTGTGCCACGCGCCTAATACCACGCGGTGGGCGGGCTCGCCGTTGGCAATAAGTGAATGCACGTCAGGCCGATGGGTATGACCGTGGATCAGCCACTGGACGCGGTGCTTTTCCATCACGTTCACCACCGCCTGCGGGTTAACGTCCATGATGGTCATGGATTTGCTGCTGTTGGCGGCCTTACTGCCCGCACGCATTTTCGCGGCGATGCGGTTGCGGATGAATAACGGCAGGGCAAGGAACAGCGTTTGGATCCACGGGGTGTGAACTTTGGCGCGAAACGCCTGATAGCCGGTATCGTCGGTGCAGAGCGTATCGCCGTGCATGATCAGCACCTTGCGGCCATAGAGGTTGAGCACCTGCTCTTCCGGCAGCAGCGTCATGCCGCTTTCGCGGGCGTAGCGCTTGCCGAGCAGGAAATCACGGTTACCGTGGATGAAGTAGCAGGGGACGCCAGAATCCACCAGCGCCTTGATGGCCGCCGCCATTTCACGGTGTAGCGGGTTCGGGTCATCGTCGCCAATCCAGGCTTCAAAGAGGTCGCCGAGGATGTACAACGCATCCGCATGTCGGGCTTCACCCGCTAAAAAACGCAGAAAACCGGCGGTGATCGCCGGTTCTTCTGTTTGCAGATGCAAATCTGCAATAAAGAGTGTCGCCACGAATTACTCGCTGACGGTCACGCTTGTAATCACAACGTCTTCTTTCGGAACGTCCTGGTGCATGCCGCTGCGGCCGGTAGAAACGGCTTTGATCTTGTCAACCACGTCCATCCCTTCAACCACTTCTGCGAAGACGCAGTAGCCCCAACCCTGCAGGCTTTCGCCGGAGAAGTTCAGGAAGTCGTTGTCAGCCACGTTGATGAAGAACTGTGCGGTCGCAGAGTGAGGCGCCTGAGTACGGGCCATCGCCAGCGTGCCACGGGTGTTTTTCAGGCCATTGTTCGCTTCGTTTTTGATCGGCTCTTTGGTGGCTTTCTGATGCATGCCAGGTTCGAAACCGCCGCCCTGAATCATAAAGCCGTTGATCACACGGTGGAAGATGGTGTTGTTGTAGAAACCTTCGCGGCAGTAGTCCAGGAAGTTTTTAACTGTTTCAGGCGCTTTGTCATCAAAGGTTTTGATTACGATATCGCCATGATTAGTGTGGAAAGTAACCATTTGTGCATCCTGTTCCGTTATTGTGGTACGTCGACCCGCGTTCGGGTCATATATAGGGGCTTGTTATAGCATAACCACAGGATGCGATCACCTTGCATTGTGTGCTGCTTCAGGTTTGAATTACGGGTAGAATAGCCGGTTTTCAACCACACACGTGTTTACATGGAATCTTCGATGTTAAAAATCTTTAATACAATGACGCGCCAAAAAGAGGAATTTAAACCTATCCATGCCGGGGAAGTCGGCATGTACGTGTGTGGAATTACGGTTTACGATCTCTGTCACATTGGCCATGGCCGCACCTTCGTCGCCTTCGATGTGGTTTCGCGCTACCTGCGTTTTCTCGGGTACAAACTGAAGTACGTGCGTAACATCACCGACATCGACGATAAAATCATTAAGCGTGCGAATGAGAACGGCGAAAGCTTTGTCGCGCTGGTCGATCGTATGATCGCCGAGATGCACAAAGACTTCGACGCCTTAAATATTCAGCGCCCGGACAGCGAGCCGCGCGCGACCCACCATATTCACGAAATTATCGAGATCACGGAAAAGCTGATTGCGCGCGGTCACGCCTATGTGGCGGACAATGGTGACGTGATGTTCTCGGTGCCGACTGACCCGACTTACGGTTCGCTTTCCCGTCAGGACCTGGACCAGCTGCAGGCCGGTGCCCGCGTTGACGTGGTTGACGTGAAGCGTAACCCAATGGACTTCGTGCTGTGGAAGATGTCCAAAGAGGGCGAACCAAGCTGGCCGTCCCCTTGGGGCGAAGGCCGTCCGGGCTGGCACAGTGAGTGCTCGGCGATGAACTGCAAACAGCTGGGCAAACACTTCGACATCCACGGCGGCGGTTCTGACCTGATGTTCCCGCACCACGAAAATGAAATCGCGCAGTCCACCTGCGCCCACGGCGGCGAGTACGTGAACTACTGGATGCACTCCGGAATGGTGATGGTTGACCGCGAGAAGATGTCTAAATCGCTGGGCAACTTCTTCACCGTGCGTGACGTGCTGAAATATTACGACGCGGAAACCGTGCGTTACTTCCTGATGTCCGGCCACTATCGCAGCCAGCTGAACTACAGCGAAGAGAACCTCAAGCAGGCGCGTTCTGCGCTGGAGCGTCTGTACACCGCGCTGCGCGGGACTGACAAATCCGTGGCGGCCGCTGGCGGCGAGGCGTTCGAAGCACGCTTTATTGAAGTGATGAACGACGACTTCAACACTCCGGAAGCGTACTCCGTGCTGTTCGATATGGCGCGCGAAGTGAACCGTCTGAAGTCAGAAGACATGGCGGCAGCGAATGCGCTGGCGTCTCACCTGCGTAAGCTCTCCTCCGTGCTTGGCCTGCTGGAGCAGGAGCCGGACGTGTTCCTGCAAAGCGGTGCGCAGGTGGATGACGGCGAAGTGGCGGAGATTGAAGCGTTGATCAAGGCACGTCTGGAAGCGCGTCAGGCGAAAGACTGGGCGGCAGCAGATGCGGCGCGTAACCGTCTGACCGAAATGGGCATTATTCTGGAAGACGGCCCGCAGGGGACCACCTGGCGTCGTAAGTAAGTCCGTAATGCCCGGTGGCGCTTACGCTTACCGGGCCTACAACATACAGTAGGCCGGGTAAGGCGTAGCCGCCACCCGGCTTTTTTTACCGTCTCTTCCACCATAACACCCCCATCAGCACCACCCCCGGCAACCACACCCACAGCAACTCAGAGATGATCACCTGATGCCCGTACGGCGTGGTATAGCGTGACAGGGCAAACGGCGCGACCTTAATCACCTGCCACGGCGCAAAGAAGCGTTCATCTGACCATGGCCACAGCCAGCCGACGCCTTTTCCGCCTGTCGTAATGGCGTCCAGCAGGCTGTGCGACAGCAATGACACGGTTAAAAACAGCCAGCACCGCGCAAGGCTTGCCCTGAACCATCGTCGGCCTATCAGGACGCACAGTATCGGCACCACGAAGGCAAACAGCAGGGAATGGGTAAAGCCGCGATGGCCAAAAACGTTGCCGTACGCGACGCCAAACCTGAACGCCAGCACGTCGGCATCCGGCAGCATGGCGAGGACAATTCCGGCAAACAGCAGGCGGGGAGGAATGACCCGGGTACCGAGACCTAAGCCCAGGCAAAGCGGAACAGCAGCGTGAGTAATAACGGTAGGCATCGTATTTATCCATGGCAAATCATGGAACTATAGCAGCCATTTCGCGGCAGTTGACCTGTGCTAAATTCTGATTTTACGCCGATTCCCGGGCTATAAGTTGCCCGGAGAGGGTAATGCGCTGCGTTTGCAGCGTCGGCTCTTTCAGCTTGCGGATAATAAGCCCCGCAGCCTGACGCCCGGTCTCGTCGCTGGCAGAGGAGACATAGGTAAACGAGGGCGAGGTGAGGTTAACGTGCAGCATATCTTCGAAACCGACCAGCGCGACCTGCTGCGTCAGAAACACATCTTTGCCCACCGTACGTCCAACCTGATGAATACCGGAGATGGAACCGATCATCGCATCCGGCGAGTGGCAGAGCAGGGCGGTGATGGTGTTGTTTTTCTCCAGCAGCTGACGGGTGGCGATGGCCGCGGCCTGTGTGTCATCGCTACAGGCGGGGGAGCTTTCGTCGCGCCAGACCAGTCCGTTTTGCATCATCGCGCTGCGAAATCCGAGCAGGCGCTGTTCGCGGATAAGACAGCCTTCACGCCCGCCAATGTAGGCGATGTTGCGGTGACCACGCTCGATAAGATAGCGCGCGGCAAGGCTCGCTGCCTGGCGGTTATCGCGCATCACCAGGTTACATTTTTCATCCAGCAGAGACTGCGAGACCACCACCAGCGGCAGTGGACACTGGCGAATCTGCTCCGGCAGGGTGGAGGCACGCGTATCGGACGCGAGATAGATCACGCCCGCCACGCCCTGTTGCTTAAAGGAGAGCAGGGTACGCTCTAAATGCTCCCGATCGTTCAGCGGCTGCCCGAGAAAAACCATATACCCCTGTTTCTCCAGCTCCTGAACAATGCTTGCCATCACCTTGATGGAAAAGCTGTCGCTAAAGTCACGGAGGATCAGGCCGATCAGGTTGGAGGTGTTGGCGCGAAGATTGGCTGCGGCGACGTTATGAACATAGCCCAGCATATTGATGGCAGCGTTGACCTTCTCGATCGTTGCCTCTGAGATTTTCCCTTTCTGGCGCAGCACCAGCGAGACGGTTGAGACCGACACGCCCGCGTGCCTGGCGACATCAATAATGCTGACTTTCTTCAAAACCGCTCCCTGAAATTAACCGATTATCAGCCAGATACGACTCGTCTCCCAGCGTACAGGAGACGCGTCGTTGAGGCATCTTATTATTTGCCGATCATGGTGGACATGGTCTGGGCAATAAACTGTGCTCTGGCACCGAAAATCACCTGAATACCGTTGTCGCCGACGAAGACCACGCCGCGCGCGCCGAGTCCGTTCAACCCGTCCCGGTCTACCGCCTCACTTTTTGCCACTTCCAGGCGCAGGCGGGTGATACAGGAGCCGACGGAGTCGATGTTATGCGCGCCGCCCAGCAGGGTAATGATCTCGGTTGCGAGCTCGGAATCTGACTTCTCATCCGCATTGGCGGTGACCTCAGTGCGGCCCGGCGTTTTCACGTCGAAACGGCGGATCACAAAGCGGAACGTGAAGTAATAGATCAGGCCCATTGGAATGCCGATGATAATGGCATTCAGGAAGTTAGTCTGGTAGCCGTTAAATGACGGCAGGATCCCAAATGACAGGTAGTCGATAAAGCCCGCGGAGAACGACTTGGCGATATGCGCATGCAGCAGATACATGGTCATGTAGGCCAGACCAGCCATGATGGCGTTAAAGACGTACAGGATCGGCGCCACGAAGATAAAGGTAAACTCAACCGGTTCGGTGATCCCCGTCAGGAAGCAGGTGAGCGCCGCGGAGAACAGAATACCGGCCGCGATTTTCTTATTTTTAGTGTGCGCTTCGTGGTACATCGCCAGGCATGCGGCGGGCAGCGCGAACAGCATCAGCGGGAATTCACCCTGCATGAACTTACCGGCGTTCTGGTAGGTGTCGCTGCTGAAGGATTTCACCCCCTCTTCCAGCATCTTGAACCAGATGGTCTGATCGCCGTGGATGACCTGGCCTGCCTGGGTGGTGTAATCCCCAAACGAATACCAGAAAGACGGGTACCAGATATGGTGCAGACCGAGCGGGATCAGCGCACGTTCCACCAGCCCAAAGATAAAGGTCGACGCTGCCTGATTATCGCCGTTAACCACCACTGAGAGCGCGTCGATACCGGCCTGAATATGCTGCCAGACGTACGGCAGCAGCAGCCCCATCAGGAACGAAAGGAACGCCGTTGCAATCGCCACGAAGCGCTTACCGGAGAAGAAGCCCAGGAACTCCGGCAACTGCATGGTGTGGAAGCGGTTATAGCACCAGGCGGCGAGAATACCGCAGATCAGGCCACCGAAGACGCCCATCTGCAGCGTCGGGATGCCGACGACCATGGCATACTTTCCGCCCTGAGAGGCCATTTCCGGCGTGATGCTCAGTACGGTGCTGATGGTGATATTGGTGACAAACACCGAAACGGCCGCAGACAGCGCCGCAATACCGGACTCCGACGCCAGACCCACGGCAGAGCCGATAGCAAACAGCATCGGCAGATTATCAAAGATAACCCCGCCCGCGTTCATCATCAGCGGCAGATGAAACTTATCGCCGAAAGCCAGCAGCAGGCCCGCAGCGGGAAGCAGTGAAATTGGCAGCATTAAGGCGCGACCAATCATCGATAACTTAGACAGCGATTTAACAAACCCTGATATCAGACTCATGCTGATGTCCCCCCGAGTAGCGCTTTTTTGGCGCTGTTATTGTAAGTAGAACGTTTTAGTAGAACGTTCTACTTATCGTGGGCAAAGCGTGAAAAACGCGCAACTGAATTTTCACTTTTCAGCAGAGGAAATCGTGATTATTTGAAGTGGATCGATAAATAACCGTGATGGTTTTGAGGGATTTTTATCCCCTCTCCCCTTTGGGGAGAGGGTCAGGGTGAGGGGACTCAGGCCGTAACGGTCACGCTCTGTCCTTCAAAGCTCACGGTCTGGCCCGCGACAATTTTGCAGCGTTTGCGGGTTTCCACCGCGCCGTCCACTAACACCAGCCCGTCGGCAATGGCGATTTTGGCCTGCGCGCCGCTTTCGCTCCAGCCTTCCAGCTTCAGCAGATCGCACAGCTCAACGTGCGGATGTTTACCTAATGAAAAAGTCGCCATCTTACGCGTCCTCTACGTCGTGATATTCTTCGCATGCCTGCAACGTATTCTGAATCAGGGTTGCTACGGTCATCGGGCCTACGCCGCCCGGAACCGGCGTGATGTAAGAGGCGCGAGCCGCGGCGTCTTCATAGACCACGTCGCCGACCACCTTGCCGTTTTCCAGACGGTTAATCCCGACGTCCACGACAATCGCCCCCTCTTTAATCCATTCGCCTGGAATAAAGCCCGGCTTACCGACGGCGACGATCAGCAGATCGGCGTTCTCGACGTGGTGACGCAGGTTTTTGGTAAAGCGGTGGGTCACGGTGGTGGTGCAGCCGGCCAGCAGCAGCTCCATGCTCATCGGACGGCCCACGATGTTGGACGCGCCGATAACCACAGCGTTCAGACCGTAGGTGTCGATGTTATAACGCTCCAGCAGCGTCACGATACCGCGCGGCGTGCACGGACGCAGACGCGGCGCGCGCTGGCACAGACGGCCGACGTTGTACGGGTGGAAACCGTCAACGTCTTTATCCGGCGCGATACGCTCCAGCACCTTCACGTTGTCGATGCCTGCAGGCAGCGGCAGCTGAACCAGAATACCGTCGATCTCTTTATCGGCATTCAGGGTGTCAATCAGTTCCAGCAGTTCTGCTTCGGTGGTGGTTTCTGGCAAATCGTAAGAGCGGGAGACGAAGCCCACCTCTTCACACGCTTTGCGTTTGCTGCCGACATAAATCTGCGATGCCGGGTTGCTACCAACCAGCACAACGGCCAGCCCGGGGGCACGCTTTCCGGCCGCTTTACGCGCCTTCACTTTTTCCGCGACCTCAGAGCGCACCTGCTGCGCAATCGTTTTACCGTCAATAATCTTTGCTGCCATCAGAGAGAAGATTCCGTCTGTAACGTTCGAAAGGGGGGATGGCCTGTATTTTGTCAGAAGCGAGCGCCGCTGTCAGTCACCCTTTGCGAGATTTCATCTGTGGGGCGTAAAAACCCTTCTTAAGGGATGGTCAATTTCTTAGGCGGGATTAGGATGTGACCTGGCGAAATGGCAGTGTTTTGACATATTTAAAAAACACTTCCTGAGCTACTTTGTCTCCTCCGAAATAAGCTTTCAATTCATCAATTGAACGTATTTCTTATTCCCGATTATTCGCGGGAAGGGTTATTTACATTTTAAAGGAATAGACATGAAACTCAGCAACATTGCTTCTACTGTTATTGCCACATTTGCCCTGGTAGCGGGTGCCGCAAATGCAGCAGATCCTGTTACCCCGGTTTCCGTAAATGGCGGTACCGTACATTTTAAAGGTGAGCTGGTTAACGCTGCTTGTTCAGTAAATACGGATTCTTCCGAGCAGACCGTTAATCTGGGTCAGTATCGTACCGCGAAATTCACTAAAGTGGGCGACACCACCTCTAATATTCCATTCAGCATCGAACTGAACGACTGCGATCCGCTGGTGGCCAAAACCGCAGCCGTTGCGTTCACCGGTCAGATCGACCCAACCGACAAAACCCTGCTGGCCGTGAGCTCCGGTAGCAACGACAACACCGCGAAAGGCGTAGGTATCGAGATCCTCGACAGCAAATCCAGCGTTCTGACACCTGACGGTGCGACCTTCTCTGCCGCGCAGACCCTGATCGAAGGGACTAACACCCTGAAATTCACCGCGCGTTATAAGTCAACGGCTGCAACCACCGAGCCAGGCCAGGCGAACGCTGACGCCACCTTCGTAATGAAATACGAGTAATTCCTCCGCACAGGGATGTTCAGGCCTCACGGACGAGGCCCGTCATACGCTAAAGCCAGGAACGAAGGATGACAAGGACTGGAACACTACTGCTGTTAACCCTTGCGATGGCTGGCCCGGTATCAGCGCATACCGTGGTGATCGACGGGGGCAAAGTGCATCTCAGAGGTGAGCTGGTGAATGGCGGCTGCGCCGTGGCGCCGGACAGCCAGAATATGCGCATCGACATGGGGCAGTACCGAACCAACTCATTTTCCGGTGTGGGCAGTTTTTCTACGGTGAACGTGCCCTTTACCGTGCGGCTGCTGGACTGCAGCGTTGATGTCTCGCGTACCGTGGGGATCCAGTTTCAGGGCGTCACGCCCGCAGAAGATCCGCAGGTTTTTCTGGCAACATCGCGGCCAGGTGAGACACCTGTCAGCAGCGGCGTGGGCCTGGCGCTCTTTGACGAACAGCAGCGTCAGATTATCCCTAATGCTCCGGCCGTCAGCTGGCTGCCGGTCGATACCCGTGAGCTCACGTTCCATTTTAGCGCCCGCTATCGGGCAATTTCCGAACATCTCGAGCCAGGCAAAATTCAGTCGGATGTCTGGTTTACGTTGATTTATCCCTGACACCTGCGAACACATTATTAAAGGTACGGTTGTGATGAATACCCGAATTAAACCAGGACTTTTTTTAGCGTTTATTTTAATGATGGTTTCTGCATGCGCGAATGCGTCCGGCGGTATTGCGCTGGGGGCCACCCGCGTTATTTACCCGGCCGATGCGAAGCAAACATCGCTGGCGATCACCAACAGCAATAAACAAGAACGCTATTTAATTAACGCGTGGATCGAAAATGCAAACGGGCAAAAAGAAAAAACCTTTGCCGTCACCCCGCCATTGTTTGTGAGCGAGCCGGACAGTGAAAACACGCTGCGTATTATTTATGCCGGGCCTGCGCTGCCTGCCGACCGCGAATCGCTCTTTTACATGAACGTGAAGGCGATCCCGTCAGTGAACAAAGCGAAAACGGAAAACAATAACGTGCTGCAGCTGGCGATCCTCTCGCGTATCAAGCTGTTTGTACGCCCGAACAACCTGGCGATGCAGCCGGAAGAGGCGCTTTCCCAGCTGCGGTTTGAGCGTGCGGGTAACCATCTAAAAGTCAGCAACGCTTCACCGTATTACATCACCCTGGTCAATCTGAAGCTGGGGGGCAAGCCGCTGGATAACCTGATGGTGGCGCCGAAAAGCGCGGCGCAGCAGGTGTTGCCAGCCGGTGCCGGCGGCACGCTCTCCTGGCAGAGCGTGAATGACTACGGTGCCATCACACCGGCGCGTAGCGTTAACCTGTGAGCAGAGTCAGGGCGATGAAAAACCACCAGAGACGTTACTGCCCGGTTGCGCTGGCGCTGATGGCGGCGCTCTGGCCACAGGCTGGCTGGAGCGAAAGTTACTTCAACCCGGCCTTTCTCTCCGACGACGCCGCCAGCGTGGCGGATTTGTCGCGTTTTGAACAAGGGCACCAGCAGGCACCCGGCGTTTATCGCGTGGATATCTGGCGTAACGATGAGTTTATCGGCACCCAGGACGTGCGTTTTGAGCAGGCCGGGGACGCGCCGCCGGTAGCAGGCGGGTTGTCGGCGTGTATTACGCGCGCGATGCTCGATCGCTTTGGCGTGAATGTGGTGGCGTTTCCCGAGCTGGCTAAGGTGCAGGGCGAGACCTGCGTGCCGTTGACCACGGCCATACCCGGCAGCGAAACGGTATTTAACTTTGCCTCGCAGCGTCTGAACGTCAGCCTGCCGCAGGTGGCGTTGCAGAACAGCGCCCGGGGCTACATTCCGCCTGAACAGTGGGATGAAGGCATCCCCGCGGCCCTGGTGAACTACAGCTTCACGGGCAACCGGGGAAGCGAAGACGACAGCTACTACCTGAACCTGCAAAGCGGCCTGAACTACGGCGCCTGGCGTTTACGAAATAATGGTGCCTGGCGCTACACGCAGACCAACGGGCAGCGCCACAACGAGTGGCAGAACATTGGCACCTGGGCGCAGCGCACCGTTATCCCGCTGAAAAGTGAACTGGTGCTGGGCGACAGCAATACCGGGAATGACGTTTTTGACAGCGTCGGTTTTCGCGGCGGGCGGCTTTTCTCGTCTGACAGCATGTACCCGGACAGCCTGCAGGGCTACGCACCTACCGTGCGCGGGATTGCCCGGACGCCCGCCAAAGTGGTGGTGCGTCAGAACGGCTACGTGATCTATCAAAGCTACGTGCAGCCGGGCGCATTTGCCATTAGCGATCTCAACCCGACCTCCTCAAGCGGTGACCTTGAGGTGACGGTCGAAGAGAAAGACGGCACCCAGCAGCGTTATACCGTGCCGTACTCCACCGTGCCGCTCCTGCAGCGTGAAGGGCGCTGGAAGTATGACCTGGTGGCCGGGGATTACCGCAGCGGCAACAGCGACCAGGATACGCCGTTCTTCACCCAGGGCACCCTGATTACCGGCCTTGCCAACGGCTACACGCTCTACGGCGGCACGCAGCTCGCGTCACGCTATACCGCGGTGGCCATCGGGGCCGGTAAAAACCTCGGTGACTGGGGAGCGGTCTCGCTCGATATTACCCATGCCCGCAGCCAGCTTGCGGACGACAGCAAACATGAGGGGCAGTCTCTGCGCTTCCTCTACGCGAAATCCCTTAACGGCTTCGGCACCAACTTCCAGCTGCTGGGCTACCGCTACTCCACAAAAGGGTTTTATACCCTGGACGATGTCGCCTGGCGCTCAATGGAAGGCTATCAGTATGCCGACAGCCAGGACGATAACGATGTGCCGGACGTGCAGAGTTACCACAACCTGACGTGGAATAAAAAAGGCCGCTTCCAGCTCAATGTTTCTCAGTCGCTGGGAGATTACGGCTCGGTGTATATCTCCGGCAGCGAGCAAACCTACTGGGGGACGGACGAGTCGAACCTCTGGTATCAGCTGGGGTACGCGGGGGGCGTGAAGGGGATCAACTACTCCGTTTCGTGGTCGTGGAACAAATCCGTCGGGATCGACGGTACCGACCGGATCGCCTCGTTTAACGTCTCCGTGCCGTTCAGCCTCTTTACCCGTCAGGGTTATCGCCGGGACAGCGCCATCGACAGGGCCTACGCCACGGCATCCGCCAGTCGAAACAGCGATGGCGACACGAGCTGGCAAACCGGGGTCAGCGGAACGTTGCTGGAGGATCGCAACCTGAACTACAGCGTGACCCAGGGACACACCAGCACCAATGGCTCAAGCGGAAGCGCCAGCGCCAACTGGCAGGCGACCTACGGCACGCTGGGCGTGGGTTACAACTACAGCCGCGATCAGCACGATCTCAACTGGCAGCTCTCCGGCGGGGTGGTCGGCCATGCTGACGGCGTGACCTTCAGCCAGCCGCTGGGCGACACCAACGTGCTGATCAAAGCCCCGGGGGCATCCGGCGTCAGCGTCGAGAACCAGACCGGCGTGAAAACCGACTGGCGAGGCTATGCAGTGATGCCGTATGCCACCGTCTACCGCTATAACCGCGTGGCGCTGGATACCAACACCATGAGTAACAACACCGATATCGAAAATAACGTGAGCAGCGTGGTGCCGACCAAAGGCGCGCTGGTGCGCGCCAGCTTTGATACCCGCATTGGCGTGCGCGCCCTGCTGACGGTGACGCGCGGCAACCAGCCCGTGCCGTTTGGCGCGGTGGTCCGCGAAACGCAAAGCGGGGTGACCAGCATGGTAGGGGATGACGGGCAGATTTACCTGAGTGGGCTGCCGCTGGAAGGCGAACTGCTGATCCAGTGGGGCGACGGGGCGCAGTCTCAGTGTCGCGCTCACTATCGCTTATCGCCTGAAAGTCAGAACCAGGCCATTACCATGGCGGGGGCCAGCTGTGATCGTTAACGGGGATCTTAAGATGCGCATTTTACGCAACGTAATGAGCTTTGCGCTGCTGTGCAGCGCGATGCCCGCCTGGGCAACGGTTTGTCAGAACGCCAATGGGGTGGCGAAGGATATCTCCTACGATCTCTCAAACGTTTTTAACAGCTCCAATAACAAGCCTGGGCAGATTGTGACCCTGGCGCAAAAGTCCGGGCTGGTCGGCGTGAATGCCATATGTCCCAGAGGGACGACAGGCAAGTCCACCATGCGTAGCTACGTCACCAGTTTGCCGATAACGACGGTGATTGATAGCTACAAGTATGTGAAGCTCAATGACTATCTTGATGGCGCGATGCAGATCCACGATGACTTCGCGGGGACGTTCTATCCGCCGGCGAACTACATCCAGATGGGGGAGCACCCTAACGTTCCAAAGAACAAGGCGTTTCCGGTTACCGACTCAAAGCTGGTCTTTCGCCTGAGAGTCACCCGACGGTTCATCAACATGGTGGTGATCCCGAAACGGACCATGTTCACCGTATATGTGACCACCACGCCATCTGACTCCCTGAATACGCCGGTGTATACCATCAGCTATAGCGGTACCATTCAGGTGCCACAAAGCTGCGCGATAAATGCCGGGCAGGTGGTGGAGTTCGATTTTGGCGATATCGGCGCGTCGTTGTTCAGCCAGGCGGGTGCCGGAAACCGTCCCCAGAAAGTCTCGCCACAAAGTAAAACCATTGCCATTAAGTGTACGAACGTGGAGGCCAATGCGTATCTGACGATGCGTATCGAGGCGGAAAAAATCGCTGGCAATGCGCTGGTTTCCGATAACCCCGATCTGGGATTTGTGGTGGCGAACGATAGCGGCACGCCTCTGACGCCTAACAACCTGAACAGCAAAATTCCGTTCCGCCTGGATGACAGTGCACAGGCGCAGGTGGGGATCCGCGTCTGGCCGGTAAGCATTACCGGGAATAAACCCGCAGAAGGCCGGTTCACCTCTCGCGGCTATCTCCGCGTGGATTACGATTAAGGGGGAGAGATGCGGAACTGGAAAGGACATGTTACTGCGCTGGCGCTGGTGATGTTTCAGACCAACGCGTGGTCAGCGACAGCACTGGGCGAGATCAATATTCAGATGTCCGGCAATATTGTCGATTTTACCTGCGTCGCGGAGGGCAGCGACAGCGACAAAACCGTCACGCTGGGCACCTGGCCCACCAAACAGCTGAGCACTACCGGGAGCCGTACGCAGCCCATGCCGTTTACCCTGAAGCTGACTGGCTGTCCGCCGGGTGCAGCCTCGATTACGTTTTCGGGCAAAGCCGACGGGAGCAATAACGGTTTGCTGGCGCTGAATGACGCCAGTACGGCAAGTCATGTCGCGGTTGAGATCAGGGATGCGGATAAAACGCGACTGGCTCTCCAGCAGGCCAGCCAGTCGGTCCCGGTTGACGCGCTGGGGAATGCGACATTGTCGTTTTATGCCAATTATATCGCCACTGCAGATAACCCTCAGCCCGGACGGGCTGATGCGGATGCGACCTTCATGATTAATTATAATTAACACTGACCGCACTCCCTGAAGCTCAGATAAGCTGCAGGGAGTGAATTCAGGTTATAGCAGTTCGTGCGCTTTGGCGTAATCAATTAATTCCACGATGCTCTGTACACCCAGCTTGGAATAAATATTGGATTTGTGCGCACTAATGGTCTTGTTGCTTAATAGTAGCTGCTCAGCAATTTCCTTATTGGATAATCCATTCGCCAGATAACGTAATACCGTGACCTCACGATTCGATAATGGCATATCTGCTGCCATTCCTTTCCCCGAACCCAGATGATTAATAAAGTTCAGCGTTTCTGACGGGAAAAATGAATAGCCCATCAGGATCATTTCTACTGCGTTGTAGATCTCACCCAAATCTTTTCGTTTACTGACAAAACCATTTGCTCCGGCGCGAATGGCGCGACCTGCGTAAAATGACTCAGATTTAGACGAGAGGAACAGAACCTTGATGTCCTTGTTTAAGTTCCTGATTCTCTTTAGCAAAGCAAAGGCATCCGTGCCCGTGAGTTCAATGTCAAGGATCACCAGATCGATAGGGTGATTGCGGATACAGTCAAGGACTTCATGGCTATCGCCAGACTTCAGCTTGACGACGATATTCTTATTTTTCTGTAGCAGGACTTCTATCGACATTCTGACGATAGGATGTTCGTCCATAATGATAACGGATGCCGGTTTCATTTTTAATGCCTCAGATTGTTAAAAGCGTTATGCAGAGTTTGTAAAACTCTCGAAATGCCGGAAGGATAAAAGTGCAGATCCCTATACCGTAGTATTTCCCTGGAAAGAGCGAAAGCATCCTTGTTGACGTAGTGAAAAGAACTATGCCTCAGCGCGGTCATCTCATTTGGCTGGTGTTGGCAAAAAGGTATTTCTTATTCATATTTGATACGCTTCTTATTATACCGTGTAAGTTTTTTCCGAAAACCCTGTAAATTAATCGCAGGGTATTGGTTTATATTATCTTCTGGATCTGAATCGCTATTTTTTTAAAATTAGCGGAAATATCCTGTTATCCCATTTACCGCATATTTTCATCTTTATGTAATAACAAAAAATAACAGATATCTCTTTGTGTTAATTTATTGTTAACAAAAACGCGCGTCATTTCAGAGGACGAACCCGCGATGATGAGGTGAAAAATTGACCTCACGGGCCGTCAAACCTTCATCTGAAAGTACCCGGGTTAACCCGGATAAACGCCTCTGTTGCACAGGAGAACATGCTACCTGCTTCGCTTCTTACTCCAGGGCGCCGCCGCTAAGCTGCTTGTTTTTACATCATTATCATCCTGTTAACGCTTTCTCCATTCACTTAACGGATGGAGGAAAGTACTGTAATTCCTTCAATTTGTGGCATTTCACAAGGTTTGCGCCCATAAATTAGGAATAGTTGTAATTTCGAATTTAATGTTAAAAATTAACATTTTTGCAACGTTAATGGTAAGTAAATTCCTAAAGCGCTTTAGGAAATAAGGGGTTAGCGCGTGGGTTAAAACGTGCAGTCTGAGAGGTTATTAAGAAGGTGTAGCAATTCCTGGCGATGGCTCAGCCCCAGTTTCAGCAGAATGCAGCTGAGACGATAGATAATGCGGCTATAGGGACGGTTCTGCATAAGGGCAATCTGACGTAGCGTCTTGCCCCGGGAGAGTTCCTGCAGGATTGGCCATTCGTTGCGGGAGAACCACTCTTTGTCGGAGCCCTGAGGGGGGCTGGTATTCAGCAGGCTATGCTGGAGGGCTGTGGCGTTCAGCTGGCGTTCGAGCACATGAAAAGGGCCCGCCGCTTTGCAGAAGAGACGGGTATCGTAGTTATCAGCCCGGACTAACAGCCAGGGGGTAAGGAAAGGCGGAAACAGGCTATGCCTTCGCAGCTGATCCAGTTTATCCAGAAGGCCCGTGGAGCGGCTTTCTATATCGACGACCAGACGGGCTGATGGCCACTGTGTCTGGGCGACAAGGGCGTCGTCCAGCGTGGCGTAGTCGCAGCAGCTGCTCAGGGGAAACTGCCCGTTGAGAAAACCGGTGCGCAGGAAGTGATCTTCCGTCACCAGAATGATAAACGGGGCATCTGTTTTGCGGGGCTGGCTGATGGACTGGCTCAAAAACTCGAGCCGGTCGAAAAAGGGGGGAGTAAAAGGTGAGCGCGTAAATCCCAGTGCATCACTTCCTGTACGCCGCCGCCGGTAACGGCGCACTGTCATTCGCATGGCCTCCCTCCTGGAAATGGCGTTTTAATCCTCCGGCCATGTCCAGGACGGCCAGTAATATCCCTGGCCGAGATCGGCGCCTGCCTCCATTGCCCAGGTACGATCGCGTTCAGTCTCAATACCTTCGATAAGCACGTGCCCGGCAAGCTGAAAGCAGCGGGAAACCAGTTGCCTCAGCGCAGGGGTGTCGCGTAAACGCCAGAATGCTTCCTTATCTATTTTGATGCCGCTTAACGGAAGCCGGCTGGATAAAAACGACTGCACCAGGATCTCATCTACGTCATCCAGCCAGACAGCGTGCCCCCGGTTTCTGAGCTGCATCAGATTCTCAATGACGCGCTGCTTCTGTGCGGCACACAGCGCCAGAAACGTTGCGGGGTCGACAATCTCAATATGGAGCGGCGCGCCAGGCAGCCTGATAAGCCGCTGAAAAGGCGCAGACTCTGTCAGGACGGTTATCGGCAGATTAATAAAAAGGTTATGACCGCGCGGCGTATTTTTTAACGCGGCAAGCTGTGCTTCAAGCAGCGATATCGACCACTCTGCAGACCGATCGCCGAAAAAGCCCTCATTGTACCGTGATTCACTGAGGACGCTGAGGACCTCCATCCCCACCTGGTGCATAGAGCGGAGGGCGACGATGGGCTCAAGCTTGATGCCGACGATCTCCTGAGAGATGTATTCTAACCGGGGGGGCGTATCGATCAGGTTGTGCGCTGTCACTCCATTGTCCTGTTGTCTGTCAGCCTCCAGGCGGCCGGGTTACCTCTCTCTAGTGTGACGAGCTGACGTTCAGGAAAACAGCAGGCGTTACTTAAATGCAACTAAGCCTTTTCGCAGCAGGAAAGTGTACGGGAGAAAGGCGGGGGAATGGAGAAAAAACAGTCATATTTACAATCAGCTAGCCCTAATCAGGGGAGAAAACGGAAAAGGCATTGACTCACCTGCCATTGACCGTATAATTCTTCGCGTTTCACCGCCGCGAAGTTCACTCTTCTCAGTGCGCCCTTAGCTCAGTTGGATAGAGCAACGGCCTTCTAAGCCGTAGGTCGTAGGTTCGAATCCTACAGGGCGTGCCATTTCATCTCCGCACGTTTTTATTCATCGAGATTACCCACGCTATGAAGGTTCTCAGCGGTGCTGGCAGATGTTTTCGGCTCGGGTAGTAAATACAAAAATTATCAGCGGGATAGGTATAATCCGCTAGCAAACGGACAAGCTTGTTGTCGCTAATTTTATCCTTAACCAGCCCCTCATAAACAAACGCAATCCCTAACCCAACTTCAGCAGCCTGAATCATTGCCGCGTCTGAATCTACAACCAAATCGCCATTAACAGATACCTCCATTTTTTCCCCTTGTGGATCGATAAACTCCCAGCGGTATAGCTGACCATCAGGAAAGCAGCGATTTATACACCTGAATTTTACCAGATCTTTTGGGGAGCCAGGCTGTCCTGCTTTTTCCAAAAATTCAGGGCTGGCAACAGGAATAAGAGTCATCTTGCCTCCAAATGGAATCGCAACCATATCCTTAGGAACATCTTGTGTATAACGTATGCCGACATCGAAACCCGCATCGATAATGTTTATTTTTTTGTCTGTGGTGAATAACGCCAGGTTAATACCCGGGTAATCATTTTTAAACTTAACGAAATGGCTTTGAAAAAAGAGATCAAGCACGATCCGGGGTAAGTTGATTCTGATGACGCCCTCTGGTTGTTCCTTATGGTCGTTAAGATTATCAATGACCCGCCTGTAGTCATTCAGGACTGGCGTCACGTCATCAAGAAACGCTTTACCGACAGCGGTCAAAGACAAGCTCCGGGTGGAACGATTTAAAAGTCTAACCCCAAGTTTTTCTTCAAGATTATTTATGGTAACCGTTAATGTTGGCGCTGAAACATTTAATTCTTTTGCGGCTTTACGAAAACTTCCATGTTTTACAATAAGAAGTAATATTTCTATATGTTGCAATTCTGGTGCGTTATTCATTGTTAATTCCCATAAAATACTGCATTAAAAATATACTAATTGTTATGCGCTAATAATGGAAGTATATATTTCCTGCGATTTATCAAAAGAGGAATATAAGATGAAAACACGTTATCTGGGAAAAGAAAAATTCCAGGTGTCAGCACTGGGATTGGGTTGTATGGGGATGAGTTTTGCCTATGGTGGCGCCGAAGAATCCGAGGCGATCAATACCATTCGTGCTGCGGTGGATTTGGGCGTCACCTTCCTTGATTCCGCAGAAGTCTACGGCCCTTATGATAATGAAATCCTGGTTGGAAAAGCGATTAAAGGCATTCGCGATAAGGTACAGATTGCGACTAAATTTGGTTTTCGCATCCTTGCCTCCGGGCAGGGGCTTGAGCGTATGGCTGGCGTTGACAGCCGCCCTGAACATATTCGCGAAGCGGTGGAAGGCTCACTTAAACGTCTCAATATTGATACTATCGATCTGCTTTATCAGCACCGCGTCGACCCGGCTGTCCCTGTTGAAGACGTCGTGGGAACAATGGCTGATTTAATCAAGGAAGGGAAAATTCGCCACATCGGACTTTCAGAAGTATCAGCCGACACGTTACGCCGGGCCTGCAAAATTTATCCCATTACCGCCGTCCAGACTGAGTATTCACTCTGGACTCGCGAGCCGGAGAAAAGCATTCTCAACGCTTGCCGCGAGTTAGGCGTTGGGTTTGTACCCTATAGCCCGTTAGGTCGCGGTTTTTTAACCGGAAAAATTACAGACAATTCAGGCTTTGGCGAGGATGATTTTCGGCGCAACCTGCCTCGCTTCCAGAAAGCAGCGATGCGGAAAAACCAACTGCTGCTCGATCAGCTGCAGGATATAGCGGATAAATACCATTGTTCTCTTGCACAACTGGCACTGGCGTGGGTGATGAGCAAAGGAGAGGATATTGTTCCCATTCCGGGGGCCCGAAAAATAGCGCATTTACAGGATAATGCAGGTGCGGTCAGCCTGAACCTTTCCGATTCTGATATTAAAATCGTTGACCATATCTTTACGCCTGAGAATATCCAGGGGCAAAGATATAACCAGAGTGATTTTAATTTAATCGATAAATAACGCCCCGCATTAAATTCTCCCGCTTCTCTGGCGGGAGAGTGGTTAACCTGTGCATTAAATATCGCAATAATAAATAGAAGGCTAAGGGATTTCCTTTCGTTCAGTCTTAAGGTTTTCTTAAGTTTTAATTGAGCTGCCTTTCCTGTCTGGATTTTTATCACTTCAAACCCAGCGAAAATGAAATTTTACACTTTTACGCTTAAACTTGATTGATACTAATTATCATTAGCGTTGTTGTATGCTTTAATCCTTTCCCACAAAGCTATGAGTGGTTACTCCCGTTGGTCTATTAAGGATATGTTCATGAATTCTCGCCTGCTGTCCTGCTTCTCGCTTGCCTTGTTGTCTTCCTCACTTTTCCTTTCCACACAATCGGTTGCTGCCGATAACAGCGAAGGTATCGTTGTCTACAACGCGCAGCATGAAAACCTGGTGAAGTCGTGGGTTGACGGTTTTACCAAAGAAACCGGCATCAAAGTGACTTTGCGTAACGGCGATGACAGCGAGTTGGGTAACCAGCTGGTTCAGGAGGGCAGCGCATCCCCGGCGGACGTATTCCTGACCGAGAACTCTCCGTCAATGGTGCTGGTGGATAATGCCAACCTGTTTGCGCCGCTGGATGCAGAGACCCTGAAGCAGGTGCCGGCAGAATACCGTCCGGCGCACGGTCGCTGGATCGGCATCGCGGCCCGCAGCACGGTGTTTGTCTATAACCCGGCAAAACTGAGCGAACAGCAGCTGCCTAAGTCGCTGATGGACCTGGCGAAACCCGAGTGGAAAGGCCGCTGGGCGGCATCACCATCAGGTGCGGATTTCCAGGCCATCGTGAGCGCAATGCTGGCGCTGAAAGGCGAGCAGGCCACGCTGGAATGGCTCAAGGCGATGAAAGCTAATTTCGTGGCCTATAAAGGCAACAGCACCGTGATGAAAGCGGTCAATGCCGGCCAGATCGATGGCGGCGTGATCTATCACTACTACCGCTTTGTCGATCAGTCCAAAACGGGCGAAAACAGCAAAAACACCCAACTCTACTACTTCAAACACCAGGATCCGGGCGCGTTTGTTAGCCTCTCTGGCGGTGGTGTGCTGGCGTCCAGCAAACATAAAGCGCAGGCGCAGGCCTTCATTAAATACATTACCGGTAAAGAAGGGCAGGAAAGTCTGCGTACCAATAATGCCTTTGAATACGCCGTGGGCGTGAACGCGGCCTCAAACCCGAAACTGGTTCCACTGAAAGATCTTGATGCCCCGAAAGTAGAGCCTTCAACGCTCAACAGTAAAAAAGTTATCGAGCTGATGACGCAAGCCGGCCTGCTGTGATCCTGAAAGTGAAGTGAAGGTCTTATGTCTGGTCTGAGTCTCGACATCGGAAAAAACAGAGTGCAGGAGCCTGCCCGCAGGCGTCCTGCACTGCCGATGGTTGCGTTAGCTGTGTTGTTTTCATTAATGGCGCTTCTGCCTTTGGGCTTTATCATTGCCATTGGCATTGAGACGGGCTGGGAAACCATAAAGGCGCTGGTCTTCCGCCCGCGTGTGGCTGAGCTGCTCAGCAACACGCTGTGGCTGACGGCCCTTGCGGTTCCACTTTGCATCGTGACGGGCGTGGCCATCGCCTGGCTCACCGAGCGCACGCAGCTTGCCGGGCGGGGGATTTGGTCCGCGCTGGCGGTCGCCCCGCTGGCCATCCCCGCGTTTGTGCAAAGCTATGCCTGGGTGAGCGTTGTCCCGTCCATGCACGGGCTCTCTGCAGGCGTGTTCCTCTCTGTCCTTGCCTACTATCCGTTTATCTATATGCCGGTTGCGGCGGTGCTGCGTCGCCTGGACCCGACGCTCGAAGACGTGGCTGCGTCACTCGGTACTCCGCCGTGGCGGGTCTTTTTCCGCGTGGTGCTGCCGCAGCTCAAACTCGCTATCTGCGGCGGTGCGCTGCTGGTGGCGCTGCATCTGCTGGCGGAATATGGCCTGTACGTGATGATTCGCTTCGACACCTTCACGACGGCCATTTATGACCAGTTTCAGTCTACCTTCAGTGGCCCGGCCGCTAACATGCTGGCGGGCGTGCTGGCCCTGTGCTGCCTGGCTATTTTAGTGCTGGAAGGCGTGACGCGCGGAAAAGCACGCTACGCGCGCATCGGTGCCGGGGCCGCCCGTGAACAGAAACGCTGGCCGCTGAAGCCTGCAGCCGCCGCGCTGGGTCAGCTGTTTTTCATCGTGTTGATTGTGCTGGCGCTGGGTGTGCCGTTAATTGTTCTCTGTCGCTGGATTTGGCTCGGCGGCGTTCAAAACTGGCTGAGCGCCGATCTCTGGCACTCGCTGCGCCAGACGCTGATGCTCGGCGTGGGCGGAGCCCTGCTGACCACGGCGTGCGTGATCCCCATCGCGTGGCTCGGTATCCGCTATCCGCGCCGCATCTTCCGGATGCTGGAAGGGTGTATCTATATCACCAGCTCGCTGCCGGGGATTGTCACGGCGCTCGCGCTGGTCACCGTCACCATTCATTACGCCCGTCCCATTTACCAGACGGAAGTTACCCTCTTCCTTGCCTACCTGCTGATGTTTATGCCCCGGGCGCTCATTAACCTGCGGGCGGGGATTGCCCAGGCGCCGGTTGAGCTGGAGAACGTGGCGCGCAGTCTTGGCAGCACGCCCGCGAAGGCGCTCTGGAGCGTCACGATGCGGCTGGCCGCGCCGGGTGCCGCGGCGGGTGCCGCGCTGGTGTTCCTCGGCGTCAGCAATGAATTGACCGCCACCCTGTTGCTCTCTCCACTGGGCACGCGCACGCTCTCCACCGGATTCTGGGCGCTGACCAGCGAAATTGACTATGTGGCAGCTGCGCCTTACGCGATGCTAATGATCCTGATTTCCCTCCCGCTGACCGCCATTCTCTATATGCAGTCGAAAAAAATTGCAGGGCTATGACATGCTTGAATTAACCGCCATTTCTAAATCGTTCGCTGATGCGCAGGTGCTCGACAACCTGAACCTGAGCGTTGCGCCGGGGAGCAGGACGGCGATCGTCGGGCCATCCGGGTCGGGTAAAACCACGCTGCTGCGGATCCTTGCCGGGTTCGAAACGCCAGATACCGGGCGCATTGTCATGCAGGGAAAAACGCTGTTCGATGAAAACCGTTTTGTGCCCGCCCACCTGCGCCGGATCGGTTTTGTTCCTCAGGAAGGGGCGCTGTTCCCGCACCTTAACGTGGCAGATAACATCGCCTGGGGGCTGGACGGCACCCGCCACGAGAAACGCCAGCGCGTTGAGGCGCTGATGGAGATGGTCTCTCTGGACAGGCAGCTTGCGACGCACTGGCCGCATGAGATTTCTGGCGGACAGCAGCAGCGCGTGGCGCTGGCTCGTGCGCTGGCCCAGCGTCCTTCACTGATGTTGCTGGACGAGCCGTTCTCAGCACTGGATACCGGCCTGCGCGCCACGACGCGCAAAGCCACGGCCGATCTGCTGGCGGAAGCAGGTGTGGCTTCGATTCTGGTCACCCACGATCAGAACGAAGCGCTCTCCTTTGCCACGCAGGTGGCCGTGATGCGCGCCGGGCGTTTCACGCAGGTGGGGACCCCTTATGAGGTTTACACCCGTCCCGTTGACGAAGAGACGGCGCTGTTTCTTGGTGATGCCGTGATCCTGCCTGCTCAGCTTGCTGCCGGTTACGCCGTGTGCGCGCTGGGTGAGGTGGCAACGGACAACACACATGCGACAGGGCAGGGCCGCGTGATGCTGCGTCCTGAGCAGCTGCGCGTGACGGCATGTGCCGCGCATGAAAGCCCGATCTCGATTCTTGATGTGGACTTTACCGGCCAGTTGTCGACGCTCACCCTTGCGTTAGTCGGGGAGCAACAACCCGTGGTTCTGAAAACCGTAAGCCAGCCAGGATGGAACCCTGGCACCGCGGTACGCATTGATATTGCTGGCACTGCGCGGGTATTCGAATATTCTTAATATTCGTTAGTAATTTCATGCAACGGGTTGTTATAAAAGAATTTTCCATGACCTATGGCATTTCCTGAGTTTCTCTACCATGCTCATAAAACCTCACCATAATGAGTGGGGCTTTTCGTTGTTGCTGATTAATCTCAAGGAAAAAAGGTTATGAAAAAGACTATTGCTGTTTTGTTGGGAACTGCGTTTTTCTTTACGACTCATGCCTTCGCTGCTGAGCTTCTGACGAAGGAGGAGTTTAAGAAAGTTGAGTCTCAGTATCAGAAAATCGGTACGGTAAACACCTCAGGTGAAGTCTCTATCGATGATGCTAAAAAAGAACTGATCGAGAAAGCTGATAAGCAAGGCGCTGATGTCCTGGTGCTCACCTCCGGGAACACCAACAATAAAATTCACGGTACGGCCAATATTTACAAGAAAAAGTAATGTCACTGCAGCCACCCCGAAATGGGGTGGCTATTCCCTTCATCGCTTACCACGCCTCCCGTATGAACGCGGTGACACTTGCTAACGCATAGATAATGCGTATAGTTCTCATTTGCATTGCAGCCAATAGATTCTAAGGCCCGCTCACGGGTCATTTTTGCGCGCACTTTCAAATGGGTTAACGATGAACAACACCAGATTACATAAAACGCTGCTGGCGCTCGCCGTCGGTGCGGCGACACATTCCGCTTACGCGGCGGATGATCAAAAAGAAGAGACTCTCGTTGTGCAGTCGGCACCGGCCAGCGACTTTACCCCCGGCGGCGACCAGCTTGTACCAGCCTTCCTTGACGGACAGGTGGCGAACGGCGGGCGTATGGGGATGCTCGGCGAGCAGAATGCCATGGACGTACCCTTTAATATCATCAGCTACACCGCAAAGCTGGTGGACGATCAGCAGGCGAAAACCATTGCCGATGTGGTCGCCAATGACGCTGGCGTACAGTACGTTCAGGGGTATGGCAACAGCGCGGAAACTTACCGCATCCGCGGCCTGAAGTTTGACGGCGATGATATGACCTTTGGCGGGCTGTCCGGCGTTCTGCCGCGTCAGGTGGTGGATGCGCAGATGGTCGAGCGGATTGAGATCTTCAAAGGGGCAAACGCCCTGATGAACGGCGCGGCAAGCTCCGGCGTGGGCGGAATGATCAACCTTGAGCCAAAACACGCCGGCGAACTCCCGCAGGCGAAAGTCGGCGTGGACTACACCTCGGATTCCCAGGTTGGCACCACGCTGGATGCGGGCCGTCGCTACGGCGACAACGACCAGTTTGGCGCGCGGGTGAATCTGGTCCATCGCGAAGGGGAAACCGGCGTACCGAACGATCGCCGCCGCACCACGCTGCTCTCCACCGGTCTGGATTACAAAGGTGACAACTTCCGCACCTCGCTGGATCTCGGCTACCAGAAGAAAACCTTCCACGGCAGCCCGACCAGCGTCAATATTTCGGCAGTGGATTTTGTGCCGGAGCCACCGAAAAACGACCGCAACATTTCCCAGAAGTGGGCCTACAGCAACATCGAGAACGAATTCGGGATGTGGCGCAGCGAATACGACATCACCGACAGCTGGACGGCGTATACCGGACTCGGCGCGCAGCACGCTCATGAAGAAGGGACCTACAGCGCACCGAAGCTGCTGGACAAAAGCGGAAAGGCCACGGTCAGCCGCCTTGATACCAATCGCATCAGCGATTCCGTCAGTGGGATGGCGGGGATCCGCGGTCACTTTACGACCGGCTTTGTGTCGCACAAGGTGAACGTGGGTTACTCCGCGATGACCAAAAACGAAAAAATCGCGTGGAAAATGTCCGCGGCAGCAGACAACCCGACCACCAATATCTACCACAACACCGGGGTTGATATGCCGGACAGCTCAAACTTCAACGGCCTGGGCGGCAAATACAGCGATCCGCTGACCAGCGGACGCACCCGCACACAGGGCTGGCTGCTGAGCGATACCCTGGGCGTGCTGGACGACAGGCTGCTGTTTACCGCCGGGGCACGTCATCAGAAAGTGGTCATTCGCGGGTATAACAAAGTGACCGGCGCAGAAAACGATGCGGATGGCTTCGACGGCAGCCGCTGGATGCCAACCTACGGCGTGGTCTATAAGCCGTGGGAGCAGATCTCTCTGTATGCTAACCATACCGAAGCGCTGCAGCCGGGTAAAAACGCCCCTGACACCGCCATTAACTACGGGCAGAGCACCGGTATCGTTCACTCTAAACAGAACGAAGTGGGCGTGAAGGCCGACTTCGGTCGCGTGGGCGGCTCTCTGGCGCTGTTCGAAATCAAAATGCCTTCCGCTATTCTCGACAGCCAGACGAAGCATTACGGCCTGGACGCCGAGCAGCGCAACCGCGGCGTGGAGCTGAATGTCTTCGGCGAGCCGATGCTGGGGATGCGCCTCAACGCCAGCGCCACCTGGCTGCAGGCGGAGCTGACCAAAACCAACAATGGTCTCAACCAGGGTAACGATGCCATTGGTGTCCCGAACTTTTACGCCGTGCTGGGCGCGGAATATGACATCAAGCCGATCGAGGGGCTGACTGCCACCGCCCGCGTAAACCACTCCGGCACGCAGTATGCCGACCTCGCGAACAGCAAAAAGCTTGACAGTTACACCACGCTGGATCTGGGGATGCGTTATCGCTTCGCGGTAAATCACAACGAAAACCAGATGACGGTACGTGCAGGCATCGACAACGTGACCAATGAAAACTACTGGGCCAGCGTGGACGATTCCGGTACCTATATTACGCAGGGCGAGCCGCGCACCTTTAAGGTCTCGGTTGGCTACACCTTCTAAGCGTTCCACCCTCGTTATCCGGGGCAGGGACGCCCCACACCGCCCTCATCGTGTTATAAAATTGTAACAAAAGCTTCTTAGACTGGTCGCCAACTCCTTACCTCTTGGCCAATGACAGGAAGCCGCTATGGGCAGACCTCTGAAATCCGTATTTAAAAAAGAACATCGCGACGAAATCAATAACCGCAGCGCTAACCCGGTATTCTCCGAGGTTGCGCAGGTGTTTCTCTCCCGCCGCCGTTTTTTACAGATGGGCGCCGTGGCGGGCGCAGCCGTTTCATTCCCCTTTCTGATCAAACCCGAAAACGCCATTGCCGCAGTAGCGAAGCCTTCCGCGCTGGCAAAAGCGGTTTCCCTGGGCTTTACCAGCATCGACGTCTCTACGGAAGATACGGTCAGGGTGCCGGAAGGCTATATTGCCCGCCCGTTTTATCGCTGGGGCGACCCGACGGGTATCAAAGATAACATGCCGGCGTTTAAGCCGGACGCCAGCAATACCACGGACGGACAGGCCGTGCAGGCAGGCATGCACCACGACGGTATGGCGTGGTTTAGTCTGCCGCAAGGGGAGCAAAACCCGGCGCATGGCCTGCTGGCGCTGAACCATGAATACATCGACAACGGGATGTTGTTTACCGACGGCACGGCGAACTGGAGTCTCGATAAAGCCCGTAAGGGACAGAACGCGATGGGCGTGTCGGTGGTGGAGGTGAAGAAAACGGGCAGCGACTGGCAGGTCATTCGTCCCTCTTCTTATGCCCGCCGTATTACCGTCAATACCCCGATGGCGCTTACCGGTCCGGCACGGCATCAGGACTTAATGAAAACCGCCGCCGATCCGCAAGGGGAGCGCGTGCTGGGCACTATGCAAAACTGCGCCAACGGACATACGCCGTGGGGCACCTATCTCACCTGCGAGGAGAACTGGTCGGATATTTTTGTCAAAAAAGCCGATCTCAACCCGCTGGAAAAACGCTACGGTATCAGCGACAGCGATGACTCCTACCGCTGGAACGAAGTGGATGAGCGATTTAACGTCGATAAAACCCCCAATGAACCCAACCGCTTCGGCTGGGTCGTGGAGATTGATCCCTACGACCCGGTCTCCACGCCGCGTAAACACACCGCCCTGGGCCGCTTCAAGCATGAAGGCGCCGCCGTCACGCTCGCCGCCGATAACCGCGTGGTGGTCTATATGGGGGATGACCAGAAGTTTGAGTACATCTATAAATTTGTCTCGGACAAAAAATACGATCCAGCAAACCGTGAAGCCAATATGCAGCTGCTGACGTCCGGTACGCTGTACGTTGCCCGCTTCAACGAGGAGGGTAGCGGCGACTGGCTGCCGCTGATCTTCGGGCAAAATGGTCTGGATCAAGACCACGGTTTTGAAAACCAGGGCGATCTGCTGATTAAAACCCGCCTCGCGGCTGACGTGGTGGGGGCAACGAAAATGGATCGCCCCGAGTGGATAGCGGTCGACCCGCACGCCAGCGGCAGCGTCTACTGTACGCTCACCAACAACAGCGATCGCGGGAAGGAGGGTAAGGCGCCGGTTGATGCCGCCAACCCGCGCGCTAATAACGTGTTTGGTCATATTATGCACTGGCACGAAGAGGGGGCCGATCCTGCCGCCACACGCTTTAAATGGGATATTCTGGTGATGGCCGGGCGTACCGACAGCGACGATCCGAAGGCCAAAGGTTCGATGCAGGGGGCGGCCTTCGGCAGCCCCGATGGCCTGTCGTTCGATCACCAGGGCGTACTGTGGATCCAGACCGACGTCTCTTCCAGCACCATTAACAAGAAAGCCTACGAGGGGATGGGCAATAACCAGATGGTGGCCACCATTCCGGGCACCAATGAGTACCGCCGTTTCCTGACCGGACCGCGCGGGTGTGAAATCACCGGGATTGCGTTTACGCCGGACAACCGGACGCTGTTCATTAACATTCAACATCCGGGGGAGGGCGGGGATGATATTACCGACCCGGCCAATCCGCGTGCCGTCTCCAACTGGCCAGATGCAAACCCGAGCGGACGCCCGCGTTCCTCAACGGTAGTGATCACCAAAGCGGACGGCGGGATCATCGGCTCATAACCTCTCATCGCCGGGTGCATAACGTGCCCCGGCGTTAAACTTGCTACCGCCAGCATGAAGTGTTAAAACGTGCCCCTTCTAAAAAAGAGACAGGGGTAGGACGTGAAAGACGCGTCATCCGCTTCAGGCAACGGTAGCGCTGAAGCTTCGTCGGAACAGAATCCGACGCTGCAACGTGGTTTGCAAAATCGACATATTCAGTTAATTGCCCTTGGCGGCGCAATCGGTACCGGGCTGTTTCTCGGCATCGGCCCTGCCATTCAGATGGCCGGTCCGGCGGTGCTGCTCGGTTACGGCATTGCCGGCATTATCGCCTTCCTG